>DTSF01000066.1 GCA_012965485.1 Dehalococcoidia bacterium | reverse complement strand
TGTATCCCTGAGTTGTTGCATTTCCTCTGCGTAGTCGCTGTGTAGTCTTTCAACTAACTGGTTGTTTTTGAACTGCAAATCCTGAAATTCTTCTCTTAACCTAGTGATGGTTTCTTTCAGCTGGGTCACCTCATCAACCCCTTCCATCCGGGCAGATTGAATATTTTTGTCCTCCTCATAATTTTGAAATTCCAATGCTTCTCGTAGAGCCTGGATACTGTCACCTAGGTGTCGTATATCCATTTGCGATTGCCGGAGCTCTTCATAAAGGTTTTCGGAATTGAATTCTTTCTCCATAATGAGCTGATATTACCGTATTGTGTAACTATCTTTCTAGTCTAAGGTGACTGGTGCGCTATATCCTTAGAATAATTTAAATCAGGTCTAACATCTTAATTGGAGATGGTCCCTGCACCATCCTCACTAGAAAGGCCTATTTTATGTCATATAAGAGACCTGCAATACTAATGGAGGCACATCCAGAATGCTTGACTATATAACTATCGTAGCTCAGATAGCGACAGGGGTAGCTACCTTAGCCGTTGCTGTTTTCCTTGCATCACAGTTAAGGTTGCAGCATAAAGATTCTTTAGTTGCCACCCGGACCGAATTGACCAGCGGTATAGTCCAGTGGATTGGATTCATGATCACGGACCCCGGGTTCACACACATATATTTAAAAGCGATTGAAGGTGATGCAGCCTTAAATAAAGAAGAAAGGCATCGTTTCAATGTATTCATGGTTTCGTATTTCCTCAGAATACAAGAGTTGTGGGATTATGATAATAACAGCGATCAAGTAAAGATGTACGCAAATATAATACTAGGTACAGGACCTGGTGTGATTGACTGGTATCAGAGTATGGGAAGGTTTGTAATGATCCCTCGCTTCACAAAGTATCTTGATAAATTGATTCAAAATTGAATGGCCAAGCTACTTTCGGCCACTATTTCCTAGCCTGACTCCTGAAATATTTCAATCCATTCAGAAAGTTTCCAATCCCCCAGTTTGTACCTTTTGAGAATCAAATTTTCTTCACCCACTAGAATTTTTGTGGACCGGCTCAACCCTGGGATTGAAGTTAATGTGCTGGCATCAGCTGGCAGGGCATAAATCCAGTTTGGGTTTCCGGCTGCCATGCCTTTAAGGTCCTCAAATGTATAACCGGGATTCATACCTATAATGTAAATATTTGCCAGTGATGAAAGTTCTTGGTCAGTTTTAGCCAATTTCCGTAACTCGGAAATACATGTTCCTCAATTAGGAGATATAAAAAGTAGGAATTCGGGTTTGCTATCGACTAAAAACTGATCTGAAGTTATTTTTCCGTCAGCGGTGATTAGTTCAAAATAGGGCAATTTTTCAGTAGAAGACTGTTCTATCGCATTGTTTAATTGGTTCGGCGTTCCGATGTTCTTTTCAGTGGTACATGCTAACGTGATCATTACAAATAATAAGGCTAAAAAATTCGATTTATTCACCCACTTACTCCACAGTTACTGACTTAGCCAAGTTTCTAGGTTGATCGACATCGCATCCTCTCCTTACGGCAAAATAATAAGAAATTAGTTGTAAGGGCACTGTTGCGACGATAGGAGAGAGTGAATCAGATACATCAGGAATTCTTATGACATGGTCTACCTTTTCGTTGATTTCTGTGTCTGATTCTGAGGCAACCGCAATGACTATAGCACCTCTACTTTTTGCCTCATTCACAGTGTTCAACATTTTTTCATATAAAGAGTCTTTTGGGATCAATGCTAATACCGGCATGTTGTCGTCTATAAGTGATATTGGTCCATGTTTCATCTCTCCGGCAGGATAGCCTTCAGCATGTATATAACTGACTTCTTTCAATTTAAGAGCACCTTCTAGGGCAACAGGATAGTTGTATCCTCTACCAAGAAACAAAAAATCTGAGCTAGTATGATATTTACTTGCCAGTTCCTCGTATTGTTTTTGATCAACCAGAACACTTCCTATCATTTCTGGTAACCGGGAAAGTTCCTCTGTAAGAGTGGCGGCCTGATTAGGGGAGATGTGCTCTCTTTGCACTCCAAAATATATTGCCAGTGTATAAAGAGTTACCAAAGAGCATGTAAAGGTTTTAGTCGCTGCAACCCCGACTTCTAATCCAGCCCTAATTTGAAGCGTTTGATCTGCTATGTGGGAAGCTTGCGTATTTAAGTAGTTACAAAGAGTTATTTGGGTGATATTTTTTCTTCGAGCCTCTTCCATCGCCGCAAGAGTGTCAGCTGTCTCCCCAGATTGACTTATGGATATAAAAAGGGAATCTTTTTCAAGAAGCGGTTCTCGATAACGGAATTCTGACGAGTTATCCCATTCGGCCGGTATACCTGCGATTCGTTCCATCCAGAGACGGGCAAGCATGGCAGCATGTAAGCTCGTTCCCATGCCTGTAAGAGTTATTTTTGAAATTTTTTTGATTTCTTCTATACTAAGGCTAAAATCAGCAAGGTTAAATAAGCCTTTATTAGAAGACAGTCGACCCATTAATGAGGCGATTATGGCGTCAGGTTGTTCGCATATCTCTTTCAGCATGAAATGTCTGTAATCACCTTTGGCCATAGAGATAGGGTTATTTGCAACGACAGTCTTTCCTTTTTCGACGGAATTTCCATTGTTGTCCCGGAATTTGATGGAGTTAGGTTCCAATATCGCAAGTTCCCCCGGTCGCATGTGCGAAATAGTATTTGTATGGCTAAGGATCGCCGGAATATCACTAGCGACTAACATTTCATCCTTCCCATATCCAATTATAAGACCCCCTGCGTTGCCAGTTTTAAACGCTACTATCTTTTCCGGTTGATCGTTGCACATAACAACTACGGCATTCGCTCCTCTGATTCTGCCTACGCTCATCCCGGCTGCTTCTTCAAAAGTGGCACCGTCATTCATATAGTGCTCTATCAAATGAGGAATAGTTTCCGAATCTGTATCAGAATTGAAAATATGCCCGGTTTTGATCAATTCCTTTTTTAATTCCAGGTAATTTTCTACAATCCCATTATGGACAACAGATAGGTTTCCATAAGTGTCGCTATGAGGGTGCGCATTTACGGTATTAGCTTCACCATGGGTTGCCCATCGGGTATGGCCAATACCTGACATCCCGTCGGCCTTTGAAGTTTCGGTTAGCTTTTGAAGTTCACTAAGCTTTCCTGCCGATCTATAGGTCGTGTGGGTTTGGTCCTGGTTGAAGACTGATACCCCAGCACTGTCGTAGCCTCGATATTCAAGTTTTGTTAGCCCATCTATAAGGATAGGTAATGCCTGTGAACGCCCAGTGTAGCCGATAATTCCGCACATCAGTTACTTAGTCTTTTCCTTTTGTTGATCTCGTAAACGCCTCTATAATTTTCTGGCAGGAGTATAGAAATCCTTTCCATTATCATGTCAGTCATTGATTTTAAGATAGCACCGTCAATTGTTCCATCTATCTTAGGAAGTGAAAATGGACTTCCAATATTTACTTTAATATTCCCTGTGGGGTGCACTACTCTCATTACGTTCCCGATGTGTTCAGTTCCAGTTATTGCTACTGGTAATATAGTTGCATCAGACATTTGGACTAACCTAGCCACCCCAGATTTGGCTTTAATCATGGCCCCTTTACTTCTGGTTCCCTCTGGGAAGATTAAAATGACGCCGTCTTGGCGCAACTGATTTAGAGCCCATTTGAATGATGTCACATCAATTCTGTCTCTATTCAGCGGATATGCACCATACCACCGCAGCAGGGTGCTAATGAAAGGTCCCATAAACAAGCTACTTTTGGCAAGAAATTTTAGTCTCCTTGAGACAGAAACCGCCACAATTGATGGGTCTATGTTGCTTAGGTGATTAGAAACTACGATCAAAGGCCCCACAGGTGGGACATTTTCCTTGCCAGACACCTCGAAATTGGCAAACCAGTTTAAGGTTATCTTTTGCAGAAAATTACAAGTTGGGTAGAGCATTAAAATTGAGATCTGTAAATAGATGTTATTTCATTTATCACATCTTCCAAACTCATCTTTGTGGTGTCAATGATGGTATAGAAATCGTACTTGCTCAAAGGAGAATCTTGCCGTTGAGTGTCTACGAGATCTCTTCTTTCCAAATCAACCTTTACTTCGTTAAATGACAATTTGTCCTCAGAATCAATTTGTTCTTCATAGCGTCGCTGGGCTCTAATTTCAACGCTGGCATCTAAGTATATTCTTAATCCTGCTTCCGGTAATACTACGCTTCCTATGTCCCTTCCCACCATCACGATTGGTCCTTGACTGGCAATATTTCTTTGTTGCCTTACCAGTTCTTTTCTAACCTCGGGTATTTTTGAAATGATTGATACTGTCCGATCGATCTCCGGAGTTTTAAGTGTGGAGGTCTTATCTATTCCGTTTATCAGTATTTTTTCAGAACCCGGATAATCTTCGAGCTCGATGGACGTCATTTTGACGGTTTCAATGATGCTGGAGCCCTCCTCAAATGATATGCCGGAATCCAATATAGATCTAGTTGCAGCCCTGTACATTATTCCTGTGTCTAGGAAATTCCATTTTAAAGCCTTACCAACACCTCTACCTACG
>DTSF01000065.1 GCA_012965485.1 Dehalococcoidia bacterium | reverse complement strand
ACACTTTTGGCTCCTCCGGTGTAAATATTATGCTGCTATCTTTCTTTAGCCACCTTTGAAGCTTCCCTATACGCCAATTGGTCCGCTTCTTCATTAAAACGATCACCAGAATGACCTTTCACCCATTCCCACTCAACATTCCGAGGCCCTACCTCGTTATCTAATAAGGCCCATAAATCTTGATTTTTCTTTCTCTTCCAATTCTTTGTCATGGTATTTATTACGTATGTTGAATCAGAAAAAATTCTCACATCGGCATTTCTAGGAATAGTTCTCAAAGCTTCAAGCACCGCCGTGACCTCCATCCTGTTGTTGGTAGTATTTTCTTCCGATCCATGAAGTTGTTTCTTTTCTCCATTTTCCAAAATGACGGCCCCCCAGCCACCAGGGCCAGGATTCCCCAGGCATGCACCATCGGTGTATATGACTATCAGAGTTTCTCCTAAGTTTTTACTAACCTCCAATGTGATACATCTCTATCTTTTTTCTTTTTACTGTTTCTTCAGATCGTTCTTCGGAATATCGATCCTCTCTCCTTCCCCATATCCCAATGATGGTGTTTTTTATCTCATCATCAGTGGATCCATTTCGTAACCCTTTCCTTAGATCAGTCCCTGATTCTGCAAAAAGACAAGTAACGATTTTCCCCTCCGGAGACAGTCGCATTCGTGAACAGTCTCCACAAAATGGCTGGGATACTGAGGAGATGACACCAAATTCACCTTGCCCATCTTTATAGCGATATCTTTTGGCGACCTCTCCGGGATACGTGGGGCCTACCGGATCAGCAGGAAATTTTTGTCTTATTAGCTCAACAATTTCGTTAGCAGGAACAACCTGCTCGAGCTTCCAATCATTCAGTGTGCCAACATCCATGTATTCAATAAACCGCGGAGTATGCCCATTACTCTTGCACCACTTTGCCAAGCCCAAAACAGTGTGATTATTAACTCCTTTTTGGACAACAGCGTTAATTTTGATTGGCTGTAAGCCGGCTTCTTTTGCTGCCTTTATTCCATCTAGTACACGTGCTGTGCTAAATCCTCTTCCATTCATCTTCTGAAAAATATCATCTTCCAGTGAATCGAGGCTTACTGTTATCCGTTGCAACCCTGCGTCTTTTAACTTTTGTGCATACCCTGATAGTAAATAGGCATTTGTCGTCATAGCTAAATCTTCAACCCCGTCCACAGTTGCAATCATACCTACCAATTCCTCTATGTTTTGACGTACTAGCGGCTCTCCTCCGGTGATTCTCACCTTTGTTACACCTAGCCCAACCGCAATATTTACAATGCGAGTGATTTCCTCGAAAGTTAGCAAGTCTGCCTTTGGAAGAAATTCATACCGATCTCCAAAAATTTCAGCTGGCATGCAGTAAGGACATCGAAAGTTACAACGATCTGTTACAGAGATTCTTAAATCTCGAAGCCGTCGGTTCAAGGTGTCGAATATTGGGGTGTTTCCCATCCTTAGTCTTCTCGAAGACTAAAAACATTTTCTTCCATATAAGCTATGGCCTCTCTCATCGCTTCTCCCCTATGACTAACGGATTCTTTTTCTTGTGAGGTCAATTCTGCCAAGGTCCTGTTCTTTTCAGGAAAGAAAAATAGGGGATCATATCCAAATCCATTCCTTCCTTTCACATTCCTGGTAATCCTGCCTTCAATTCTACCCTCAAATGTCACCACAGTGTCATCAATAGGATTCCACAGAGCAACAACACATCGAAACCTAGCCGTTAGTTCGTCTTCTGATATCCCGTCTAGCTTTGACAACAACAGTTGATTCCTGTCATTGTCATTTTTGCCCGCACCACCGTAGCGGGCAGAATAAATTCCTGGTAATCCACCTAACGCATCTACTTCTATGCCGGAATCATCAGCCAGAGTTAATCTGCCGGTTAATTTGCCATAGGCCTCAGCTTTCAGTATGGCATTTTCTTTGAAAGTTGCCCCTGTTTCTTCTATTACTTCAAACACTTGGACCTGCTCAAGAGAAAGCGGCTTATAGACGCTGTTGGATAACATTTTCCACATCTCATCCATCTTTCCAGAATTACGCGTCGCGATCACTATACCAATTCGCAGGTTATCAGTATTTTTCATAGATAAATTATATTCGATTGGCGTTTTAATCATCAAAAGTCTTTAGTTCAGGCACTTATTCAAAGAATTCTTACCTCCTGTATAATCGAAAAATTAGATTGTTTTTAACATGTTGGTCCAGCATTTAAGGAGGCAATAAGATGGGCCCACTAACTGGATATAGAGTTATTGAGTTTAGTTCGTACCCTGTAGGTTCAATTTTAGGAATGCTATTATCTGACCAAGGGGCTGAGGTCGTTAGAATTGATTCTCCAAAAGATTACCCTGTGCGGATTAAAGGCCTCGCAAACTCGGTATGGAACAGGGGGAAACAGTCTTTCGAAATAGATGTGAGCAATAGCCACGGAAAAGAACGGCTCATTGAACATACCACCGATGCTGATGTAATTATCTACGACAAACACCCTGACTTCTATGAAGGCTTCGATCTATCTTATAGCTCTCTGGCAAAAGATAATCCAGGTCTGGTATGTGTTTCCTTGCCGGGGTTTCCAAAAGGACATACCTATGAAGATCTTCCTCCAGACGAGGGAATTGTCGCTTCGGCCTCAGGAATCTATTCTTTCAATCCATCAGGAGAACTTCCAGTTGCGGGAGAAGGACCATCATTCCATGGGTTGCCATACGCCAGCACCTTTGCTGCCATAACAGCTTCCACAGCTGTAGTCGCAGCACTTTACCACAGAGCAAAACATGACACTGGTCAGCAAATTACCGTTCCTGTCCATGACGCTATGTACCAAGGCATGGGGGCAGCTCTGGTGCGACATTCAAAAAGAAGCACTGGAAACCAAGAAGGGCATCCCGTTATAAAAAGATTTTACCAGTGCAAAGACGGGCGGTGGATTAACGTCAATTTATCTTTGCCTAGGTTCTTAAAGCCGTTTCTGGAGACTATTGATCATATTGAATGGCTAGAGCAGCTGACTGATACAACCCGCCTACTGTCGAATGAAACAGACCTGAACCGCTGGATTAACCGATTTACGGAGGTTTGGCAAAATAAACCCGCCTTAGAGTGGGAAAACATCATGGACGAATTGGGAATTCCAGGAACAATGTGCCGGACTATAGACGAATGGCTGGATTCTGAACACTCCGTGATCTCAGGGGCCACTATCACTATTGACGATCCTATTTTCGGAAAAATGAAACAGCCGGGAAAACTTGTACGCCTTAATAACCATGATCATGGAAATTTAGACCCTGCCCGTGCCTCACAAATTCAAAAGCCTAACCCTGGGGTGAAGAGATGACTAGGCTACCTCTAGCCGGAATCCGAGTTTTAGATTTATGCATTGTGTTGGCTGGACCAACCTGTGGAAGAACTCTCGCACAATATGGTGCTGAAGTAATAAAAATTGACCCTCAACACCGTCCACCTCAATTGACTCCCTGGCTAGATGTTGGTAGAGGCAAGCGGAGTATATCTTTAAACATCACGAAACCAGACGGATTAAATACATTTCTTAAATTGGTTGATTCCTCTGACGTTATTGTAGAAGGCTTCAGAAAGGGGGTAACCGATCGATTAGGAATAGGCTATGAACAGCTCAAGCCTAGAAACCCCAGATTGATCTACACTTCTATTAACTGTTTCGGCAGATCCGGCCCTTGGGCGTTTAGACCGGGATTCGAGCAAAACGCCCAGGCCGCCACAGGGGTTCAGCTGCGAAATAGCGGAGGAAAAGGGCAACCGAGACCGGCTACCTTTACCTTAAATGACTACGGAACCGGTATTGCCGCAGCATACGGGATAATGATGGCCCTCCTAGAAAGAGAAAAAACTGGGGAAGGTCAGCAAATTGAGGCAGCCTTGTCTTATACCTCCGCCACAATTTCTGGCCCATATCATGTCACGCATGAAAATCATGTAAGGAATGATATTGGCGGGCCGGGAGCTCGCGGGTTACATGCGTTAAATGGGTTGTATGAGTCCTCAGATAGTTGGATGTTCTTGAGTGTTTCTTCTAACAAGGAGTGGGAAACACTTTGCGAGATAGAGGAGTTTTCGGGACTAGCATTACAGGAAGAGTTTTTCTCAGGTGATTTAAGGTCGAAAAATGATCTGCTTTTACGTGAATCCTTCGAAAAAATCTTTGCGGCTAATTCCACCACATATTGGATTAGGACAATGAGCTCATTTGGGATTCCTTTGGTGAAAAATGTAACCGCAGCTGAAATACATAACGATGAATTCAATCACGGGCGAGGTCTTATCAGGGGTAATGATTATGCCAGTTCGGCGGAACTAAATTCCTCATGGGGCAACACATCATGGGCGGGAAATCCCGTCATTATGTCTGAGACTCCTTTGCAAGACGTTTCTCCCCCTATTTTTGGAGGGGATACAGTGGATGTATTAGAGGAACTAGGATTGACAGCAGAGGAAATTGATCGCTTAAGAGAGACAGGCGCCATTCCCAAAGTTTTACCGATAAAAATATAGTGTGCTAATTATCAATTAGTTCCTTGCTTTTTTCCTCCGCTTTTAATGCAAACTCC
>DTSF01000064.1 GCA_012965485.1 Dehalococcoidia bacterium | reverse complement strand
AGCCAGACTTTGTTGTTGTAACACATGATACCGAAATGGCTAAGGCCTATGCAGATAAAATTGTTGCTTTAGAGAATGGTAGGGTTGCTTTCGATGGGTCTCCTGTAGATTACAAGGATCTATTCTTAAAGATCTTCTAAAAACAGTATATCGGTTATTAAAAAACGATGCGTTGATTTATTTGTCATGATTAAGGCACTCCCATATGATCTCATATATTATGAAATTTCAAGATTAATGAAGTGCAAAGGATATGTGATATGAATCTACCTGAAAAGATGAAATTTGGTATATTTTTAGGTCCTTTCCACAGGGTGGGTGAAAATCCCACTTTGGCCCTGGAGAGGGATATGGAGTTGATTCAATGGTTGGATAAGCTGGGATATGATGAGGCTTGGATAGGAGAACATCACAGCGCAGGCTGGGAAACTATTTCGTCTCCTGAGCTATTCATTGCTGCAGTAGCAGAAAGAACGAGGCGGATAAACCTCGGTACTGGGGTTATAAGTCTTCCTTATCATCATCCTTTTATGGTTGCCAATAGAATGGTCCAATTGGATCATATGACTAGAGGTAGAGCCATGTTTGGTGTGGGTCCTGGAGCTTTGCCTACAGACGCATATATGATGGGCATTGATCCAACCACCCAGAGAGAAAAGATGGATGAAGCCTTAGGGGTCATACTGAGGTTATTTACAGAAATCGAACCAATAACATATAAGAGTGATTGGTTTGAACTAAATGAGGCTTTGCTGCAACTCAGACCTTATCAGAGGCCGCATATGCCGATTGCGGTTGCATCTATCCAATCTCCTTCTGGGGTTCAGCTAGCTGGTAAACATGGCGCTTCTGTTTTAACTATCACCGTACCGAGGGATCCTCTGGCTGATCGCGCAGACTTCGGGAAGTTATGGGATATAGCAGAAGAGTCGGCTGAACAACATGGGCAAGTTGTAAAAAGGGAGGATTGGCGATTGGTGGTACCAGTACATCTGGCAGAAACTAGAAAGAAGGCCCGGGAAGAAGCCAGAGAAGGGGCTGCCGGGTTCTTAAGGGATTATTCCGAAGGTACTAATGGACGGAAACCCGTCTTCGACGGACCAAGGGACCAAGTTGTAGATTGGATGTCAGATAACGGATTCTGGATAGTCGGAACCCCTGACGACTGTATTGAAGGCATTAATAATTTGGCGCAAGAGAGTGGTGGATTTGGTGGATTTCTGGTGCAGACCGTCGATTGGGCTCCGCGTGACAGCATTCTCCGTAGCTATGAGCTTCTAGCGAGATATGTGATGCCGCAATTCCAAGGTTCCGTTACAGGATTGGAAATTTCGAACCAGTGGGCTAAAGACAGGGTAGATGTTCTTTTAGACGGCAGGATCCGTGCTATCGAAAAAGCCAAGTCAGATTATGGAGGGTCGGTGAATCTTTCCTAGATCGGGTTTGCGGAAGCCACGATTTGGTCTGTTTTTACCATGGCAGACTCATAGCCGATTGTGAGAGCCGTTACGTCATGGCAGCAGTTGAGCCAATTCTTTGTTCAGAGGATGGAACGGCATTATGAAAATTCCACATTTTATGTCAGGCACGTTAGAGCCCCACCAGATTGGATAAGCTAAAGCCCAGCATGCTGGCAGTGTAAATGTAAATAAACTAATTGAACAAATTCTTAAAACTCCGGCTTTTTCATGTTTTCAGCTATAATCGCAAAATTAGGCTTTGTGTTGATTAATGAAAATCATATGAGGAATAAGGAATGGCAGGCGAATTTTCCAAATTTGAAGAGCAAGAAATAGTGATTCCTGAAGGAAAACTTCAAATGCGGATTGCTGGGGAAGGAGAGCCATTGCTGCTGCTCCACGGTGAGTTGGGTTTTCCTGGTTGGATGAGGTATCACAGAACATTGTCAGAAGAATTTAGAGTTATGGCTCCAAGTCATCCTGGGTATGATGGGTCAGATAGACTGGACTGGGCTATGCATGTAAGTGATTTAGCCGGAGTGTATCTTCAGGTTCTGGACGATCTTGAATTATCGGGAATCAAGATGGTGGGCTTTTCAATGGGAGGTTGGCTGGCTGCAGAAATGGCTGCAATGGATCCAGGTAAGTTTTCAAAACTTGTACTTGTCGGCCCTATGGGAGTTAAACCAGAGAAGGGTGAGATTTACGATCTTTTTCTTAATCTGGCCACTGAATTTTTAGAAGAAAGTTTTTTGGACCCAGATTCTGTGGAAGAGTATGCCACTATAAGACCTGATGAGCCTTCTCCAGAACAGGAAGAATTGTGGGAAGTGGGTCGGGAGCAGTCTGCGAGATTGGCATGGAAACCTTTTATGTACAACCCGACATTGCCTTACTTATTGCGAAGGTTAAAAACAATTCAAACACTTATAGTTTCAGGTAAACAAGATTCTATAGTTCCTCTCGATTCCTTAAGAATATACAACGAATCTATACCAGGTTCCTTACTAAGGCTAATAGACCAAAGCGGACATAGGCCAGAGATAGAAAAACCTGAGGATTTCCTTAAATTAGTAACAAATTTCCTTAAATAATGGTAAATTAACCCAGATAGAGGGGAGCATATGTTCATAGGACATTTTACGGAGAGGCCATACCAAGACCCAAAGTCCGGCTACTTTGGGGCCACTGGCAAGTCGATCAAAGACTTGACTGTTAGCAATGATATTTACGATCCAGTGTTGGGATCTGACCTGTACAACAGGTACTTAGATGAAAAAATTTATGCGGAGGAGATGGGTTTTGATGGGTTGATGTTAAATGAACACCATAGCAGCCCTTTCTGCATGGGCAGTGCTGTTAACGTAGAAGCCTCCATTCTTGCTCGTATTACGAATAGGGCCAAGATAGTACTTTTGGGCAATGTTCTGCCTATATGGGATGATCCACTTTGGTTGGTTGAGCAACTAGCAACCATTGATATGATTTCCAAGGGGCGGTTGGTTTCAGGGTGGGTTCGGGGTACTGCCAGAGAGAGTGTTGCTCATAATTCCCCTCCTGCATATAACTGGGAAAGATTTCAAGAGGCACATGAATTTATCATTAAGGCATGGACTGAACCAGGACCTTTTAGATGGGAAGGGAAACATTACCAGTACCGATACGTTAACCCTTGGGTGAGACCATACCAGAAGCCCCATCCACCAATAATGCTACCAGGGGTTGTAAGCAGAGATTCAGTGATATGGGCTGCTAGGCAACGAATACCGTACATAATGCTGGCAACTCAACTTGAACCAACAAGACAATCTTTTGAAGTTTATAAAGAGACAGCCAGAGAAGAAGGTTATGAAGCAGGCTCTCAGAACTTTGGATACCTATGGAAAGTTCACGTGGATGAAACTGAGGAACTTGCAGAGGAAGTTGCGAGAAAGTTTGTGCAAGGCCCTAGTAACCCGTTCAACGCTGGGAATGAAGGTACTGCCAACCCGGCTCTAAATAAACTTCCAGGCATGACTTCACGTAGAAGGACGCTTCCAACTGCACAGGTTGCTACTGCCAATCGAGGTGGCCAACTTTCGAGGTCCTTTGAAGATCAAGTAGACGACCACACAATAATATTCGGTACTCCCAAAACGGTAATTCCCAAAATACGACATGTATTGGAATACCTTAGACCAGGGTCTGTGTTTTTCTGGGATGGAGACGGGGCAATGACACATGATGACCAGATGAGGAGTCTTCGATTAATGGGTGAAGAAGTGTTACCTGCTGTTAGAGAAATAGCAGATGAGCTTGAACTCCATAGCTCGTTTGAGGTTGACCCCAAGACAGGGGAAAAATTTGATGCAATAGAGTCTGAGACCTCTGGCGAAATTGCTGCTACCCCCGGAGACTGAAGCAAATAACATGAATCTCTCTGAGATCATTAAAATTCTTAGAGAGATTCATACATTTTGATCTTATGCGAACCGGTTCCAGGTCGGGTTAATTAAAACCTCATTTATTGTTACGTGTGGTGGTTGCTTCGCGAGAAACAATATGAGCTCGCCAAGATCTTCTGATTGAAGTATTCTGGCCTGGTCCTCTGCACTTACAGGTACGGGACGTTGCTCTAAGATCGGTGTAGCTACTTCTCCGGGACATAATGCTGTGGCCCGGATCCCGTTGTTTCTTTCCTCGACGATTAAACTGGCAGTCATTGCGTTCATTGCATGTTTCGCAGAAGTGTAGGCGGGTCCTGTTAAGGCTCCTGCACTTTTAGCAGCCATGGAAGAAATGTTGATGATAAGCCCGCCTCCGTTGCTTCTCATCGAAGGTAGTACCGCTTGGCAACAGTAGAAAGCTCCATTCAAGTCTATATTTATGACTTTATTCCAATCTTCAATCGAGACTACCGGCCAATTGCGTTCTCGGACATTAATGCCTGCGCTGAATACACCTATGTCTATCTGCCCATATTGGTTCAATATCGAGTCGGCGACTGACAGCACAGCATCATTGTCCGAAACATCCAGAGGTTGTATCGAAACATCTCCTGAGATTTTTGAGGCTACATTTTCCAGCACATCCTTTCTTCGCCCTGAAAGGACCACTTTGCAGCCGGCTTCCGCCAATTTTATGGCACCAGATTCCCCGATGCCTGTTCCTGCACCGGTTATCCAGGCG
>DTSF01000063.1:1549-4674 GCA_012965485.1 Dehalococcoidia bacterium | reverse complement strand
TTCAAAACACCGCCGACGCAATCAATCTATAATTATCTCCATAATCTGTCTGGTGTTACGTAGATATTGGGGGTAGTCTTTGCCGACCGACACAGTTGTGAGCATAGTACTGATTGGGGTATTTCTTCTTCTGTCTGCCTTCTTTTCAAGTTCAGAAGCTGCTTTTTTATCTCTTCAAAGAACACGTCTGAATTATTTAGTAACTAACAACGTGCCCGGTGCTAGACGTGTTTACGATATGGTGACTAACACAGAAAGATTACTTTCAACCATATTACTAGGCAATAACTTAGTAAATGTTGCCTTTACAGCAGTGGTCACGGGTCTAGCTTTCACCTATTTAAAGGAAGGTCCCCTTGCTGTGGCTGTGGCTACATTAGTAGGTACTGGGGTACTGCTAATTTTTGGAGAAATAATCCCTAAAAGTCTCGCTGTTAAAAAATCTGAGCGAGTGTCATTCCTATACGCGAGGCCTCTAAAGTTAATAGAACTCTCCCTATATCCCATGATTCTATTCCTCCAATGGTTATCAAGGGCCACCCAATCTATTTTTGGACAGGACCAAGAACCAGAAGAAGCGGTGACAGAGGGCGAGATTTTATCGATGATAGATCTTGGTGAGGCTGGAGGCACCGTAGAGCCAAATGAAGCGGAAATGCTAGAAAATGTTTTCCGATTTGGAGACACCCAGATCAGAGAGATAATGACCCCCCGAACCGAAATTATTGTTATGAAACGAGGGACCACCCTTAACGACTTCCTAAATATTTACTCTGAACACTCTCACACACGATTCCCGATTTATAAGGACACAAACGAAAATATTGTTGGAATTATTTCTGCCAAAGACGTGTTAAGAATTTTATCGACCAAAGGAATAAATCAAAATGAATCTGTAACTGATGTTATTCGAGATGCTCACTTTGTTCCAGAAACAAAGTGGGCATCCGAGCTCTTTGAAGAGTTACGACACGCTGGCAACCAAATGGCGATCTGTCTTGACGAATATGGTGGTCTTGCCGGCCTTGTGACGCTAAAAAGACTAACAGAACTCATAGTCGGTAAGGTAGGTGAAGAGGGTGAATCTCCAGAAACTGAATACGAAAACATCATGCCTAACGTTTTCCAAATTGAAGGTGGAATGGATATAGCGGAAGCCAACAACGAGATGGATTTAGAACTACCGGAAGGCGAATACGAAACAATAGCCGGTTTTGTGCTTGATCAGATAGGTGAAATACCTACAATAAATGATGAGTTTAAATATGAAGATTTGACCTTCCGTATATTAAAAATGGACCGATTCCGGGTTGAGTCTCTACTAATCACAAGAAATCTAAGCCCTATGAAAACACCAAAGGATTCTAAATCGGACAAGATGCACGATGCAGATAATACTGGTTAGACACGGCGAAACATTAGCCAATAAAGCACAGCTAGTTCTGGGAACAAGTGACGTACCGTTAACGGAACTAGGAAGGAATCAAGCCAAAGCAGCCGCACAAAAAATATCTTTAATGGAGACTTCTCCTACTATCCTATTTTCGAGTCCTTACCTAAGAGCTAAGGAGACTGCTGGGTACATTTCTAATTTCACCGGTCTAAATCCTATCTTTATTGATGGCTTAAAGGAGATGAATTCTGGTGAAATGGAGGGTATAAAAGCCTCAGAGATGAATGATAAATATCCAGAGTATATGAAGAGCTGGAGACGTGACCACTCTACCGCTAGACCTCCTGGCGGAGAAACTCTCGGAGAGGTACATTCAAGAGCTTGGAAATCCATTTTAAATATCTTTGATGACTATAACGAAGCCTTGGTCGTTGTGGTGGCTCATCTTTTCCCTATACAGGGCATACTTTGTAAGGTACTAGGAATTAAGTCTAACAACTTTGAAAAGCTAGTGATTGATTTAGGCTCATTATCATCTATTGAGATTCAAGATAAGACATATCGCCTGCTTAGAATGAACGATATATCCCATTAACAGACTTTAAAAACCCCTTTTGAAGGTGGTGGACGTGAAACCGGTATCACTTCGGGAAACCATTATAAATTCAGTACATACCCACAGTCTTTCAGGTCGGGCTCTTTCCCTTGCGGTTTCTGGTGGGCCTGATTCTATGGCAATGGCTCACGTTTTAATTACAAATAACCACGAGGTGGATGCTGAGATTGAAATTCTTCATTTCAATCATCAGATTAGAGGCAAGGAAGCAAAATCAGACTCGGATTTCGTAAAGAACTTCTTTGAAACGTTAGATGTTCCGACTTTTGTATCTGAAGAAAATGTCCTAGCACTCTCTAAGAAAAATAAGATGTCATTAGAAACTGCGGCTCGTACTGCAAGATATGAATTCTTTGCAACCCACATCTCTGAAAGTAAAAGAAATTCGGTTCTCACTTTAGGACATAATTTTGATGACCAAGCGGAAACTATACTAATGCATACTATCAGGGGTTCTGGTCTAAACGGGCTTCGAGGCATGGCTGAGTTTTCAACCCAAACAATTCAAGGATTGGGTTTAAAAATATTTCGACCGCTGCTTTCAGTGAACCGAGAGTCTGTACTCAAATATTGTGAGGATTACAATATTCCATGGAAAGCAGACAGTACAAATTTTTCAACAGAATACACTCGGAATTCAATCCGATTAGAATTAATTCCGTTTTTAAAGAAATATAATCCGGAAATATCCAAATCTCTTGTTAAATTAGGAAATTTAGCTACGAGAGACCATGATTACATAGAATTAAAAATAGAAGAAATATGGCCTTCCATTGCCACGACATCAAACGGAGTCATTGTACTCAACATAAGTCGACTTCAACAGTTAGATGCTTCTCTGACATGGAGAATTCTTAAAAAAGCCGCCACCAACATGAAAGGCGATGACCATAACCTGACCTATAACCACATCGCATTGATGCTAGATATAACCAAGGGGGTTTCAGGACGCTCCGTTAATCTTCCAGGAAAGGTCATTGCAACTAAAAGTTATGACAATCTTTTAGTATTTAAATCCGACAGCGACTTCTTGCCCTGCCCCTTTTCGAATCACCCCACAGTAATAACGACTCCAGGAACTACTAAAACCGAGCGTTGGAAAATAGTGGCATCTTT
>DTSF01000063.1:0-1539 GCA_012965485.1 Dehalococcoidia bacterium | reverse complement strand
CGGGTAAAGATGGCTTGAGCTCATATCCACATGAATACAATGGTTTTAAATCCAGTTTGGACGAAATTTTACAAATTTTTGTACTATTGCAAAAAACTCGATACTACGTAATAATTCTAGAGTTAAATAACTCAAAAAAAAACATGTCAACGTTTCTAAATAAAAACTTGATGAAGGAACCATTATGGGTTCGTTCTCGAAATCCAGGAGATGCGTTTCAGCCATCCGGCATGAAAAACACTAAGAAATTACAAGATTTCATGGTAGATTCAAAAATACCGCGAATAGATAGAGATTCTGTTCCATTAATAGTTTCAAATAAGGGAATCGCGGCAGTAGTAGGTTGGCGGGTAGCCGAGTGGGCGGTTCCATCAAAAAGTGAGGATTGTCTTTATATCGAATTTGACTTTTAAAGCTTTTGAAGTCGGTCGCTTAATACCGTCCATTTCCAAATTATATCTTCAAAGAAACAAGGTCTACTAGCTCAAGCCTAAAGAATTCTATCGAGACGATTTCCGTCAAGTCGACCTGGAACACGACCTCTTTTAGCAACAGGTTTATCTTCTATTTCAAGAATATCCGCCCGAAATTCATTTGGGACAGCAGAGGAAATGTAACTACCGACTAAATATCCATTAACCGGCGCGTTCGTCTCTTGGAACTCCTTGATTTTTTCGGGAGTAAATCCGCCACTTACGTATATTTCCACATGCTTGAAATTCATATGGTCAAGTCGATTTCGAATTTCCTTCACCAACATTGGAGTGACACCTCCCCTTTCGGCAGGTGTATCCAACCTTACTCCCCTGAGACGGTCCCTGAGGGCTTCCGCAACATTTAAAGATTCTTCTGCTTCATCTTTAAAAGTATCGACTACCACTATCCGTTGAGTTTCCATACCAATATGTTTGTCAAATGCCTGGGCCGCAGCAACTGTATCCCCAAACAATAAAGGTAAGCTGTGAGGCATGTTCCCAAGTGGATTCCTTCCTGAATGTTTGGACCCTAAAATAGTAGAAACAGATGAGCAGCCACCTACAACCGAAGCGTAGTCAAGTATATGGGCCACGTTGGGATGTATATGCCGGGCGCCATAAGCTATTACGGTCGTCTCTCCAGCCGCCTCAACACATTCATTGGAGGCAGCAGCCCATCCACTAGACGACGAAAGCATACCCAATATACTAGTTTCGTAGAGACCGAATGAAGCATATTTCGCTATGACTCGCAACACAGGTTCCCCTGCTTCAAATTTTTCACCTTCTTCCATCGCCCAAACTTGTACAATATCTCCACCATTATGTGCCTTTCTATCCTGTTCAACCTTGGGAAGTACATTTAAAAGTAGGGCTTTGGCTTCTCCGACTCCACATAAAACTCCAGGGTAAGGGGTTGAAAAATCCATTAGCACCTTAGGATTTAGAGACTCCAGACGCATCACTTCTTTGGCCCAATGTAAATATGCGTCAGCAGGATCACCTTTGATTAGAGATGGTCTTATATCGAATTGAGGTGTTGTCATTCGGTCTCTACGAAACT
>DTSF01000062.1:1250-4696 GCA_012965485.1 Dehalococcoidia bacterium | reverse complement strand
ATGATCTTGTCTCGACTTCATCCACTTGGGACGACCGTTATTTGTTGCCAGTAGATGACAAATACATAATTGTAAGATTATTGCGAAATTTGAAGTATATTTACTTGGATGAAGGTGAAAACAAAAAAGCCTACGAGGTTATAGATCTAATAGTTGGCCTTGAGCCTGACAACGCTTTTGAGGTTAGAGATAGAGGGATGATAGGTTTTAGGATAGGTTATCAAAAGCAATCTATAGAGGATCTCAAGAGATTCCTGGAAAAAGAGCCTGTCGGACGTTCGGCTGTTGAAGCCTCCAGTGTATTAGAACTTCTGGAAAGGAGTCACAAGAAATGGTAGGGGATGTGCGTATAATTCATCCCGAAGTTCCAGCGGAGGAGAGAATGAGAGAAAAAAAATATTGGCTAATGAAGTCAGAACCGTCTGATTATTCTTTTGAAGAACTTAAATCCGAGAACAGGGCCACAGCCGAATGGGATGGGGTCAGGAATTATCAAGCTAGAAATCTTCTACGGGATGAGATAAAAATTGGTGACAATGTATTGTTTTACCACTCAAATTCAAAACCTTCTGCTGTTGTTGGAACCGCCGTGGTAGTCAAGGATGGATATGCGGATTTCACGGCTTGGGACCTGGATTCAAAACATCCAGATACTAAAAGTACTCCAGACAACCCGATATGGTTTATGGTTGATATCAAGGCTGAGTTGACATTTAAGACGCCTATATCCCTTCAAGATATCAAAAAAATCCCCGAGCTTTCGGAAATGGTTCTGGTAAGAAATTCCCGTTTGTCTGTCCAACCAGTTGGGAGAGACGAATTCGACTTCATAGTAAAGATGGGTATCGGATAGGGATAAATAGACTAAGTCATGGCTACTCAAAAAGAGGCTTTACTAAATTTACAGAAGTCAATATGGCAATCGTTGGAAGATCTCTGTTCTGGCTTAAACGTGGATGACTGGAACACTAGTACAGATTGTCCTACCTGGACGGTCAAAGATTGTATCGCTCACCTAATTGGAATTGAACATAGGCTGCTTGGCCGGGATGTGCCGAATGTGGATCTGCGGGATACCAGCCACCTTAGGAATGACCAAGGATTTAAGAATGAGGTAGATGTGGTGTCGAGACGCTCTAATACCGTAGAGGAATTGATACAAGAATTTCGAAATGTCAATTCAGAAAGACTTATTATCTTGGAGTCTCAGTCTGATTTCGGCTCTGCCGCCGAGTCTCCGATTGGGCAAGGAAGTGTGGCAGATCAGGTTTCAGTGAGGCTTTTTGATTGTTTTATACACGAACAAGACATTCGTCGAGCAATCGGGAAACAGGGAAACCTTTCAGGTCCAGTAGCTGAACATTCTTTCCAAAGAATCGCCAATGTTATGCCATATGTTTTCGGTAAAAAAGTCAATGCCCCAGAAGGAAGCTCTGTTAGATTTAAGATTCACGGAGCGCACTCCTTTGATATAGGGGTAAAAGTTGTGGAAAAAAGGGCGGTGCTAGTACCTGAATTACCTCAGGCAACAATTGAGCTGGAAATGGGCAGTGAAGCCTTTCTTTGTTTGGCTTGCGGAAGGTGGGATCCGGATACGGCTATTGCGGACGGCAGGGTTGTTATCAAAGGTGACGAATCCTTTGGTGCATTAATTGTTCAGGGGATGAATTATATGGTTTAGGGGAAGCCGTGCGGTTAACCTTCTAGTAGTATTTTGACAATATCCCCGGCTACTTCCTTGGCCCTTTCTCTCAATGAGTTTTCATCCAAACTTCCAAGTGGGTGAGGTACTACTGCAAATGGAAAGTCCGGAATCCCTCCCATTTTGGACATAGCCACGGCACTACTTACAAATGGTTCCGTGCATATTACAGCTGCCGGTAAACCTCTTTTCTCAAATTGAATTCCGTCGTGCACACTGCACGAAGAACATGACCCTCAATCACCCGAGGCTGTGATAATCACATCACATTGATTGGCTAGCTTTTCTAGCAGGTTCGGAGGGCATGGTCTTGAAGCGTTACCTTTGTTATCTTCAATAACAGGCCCTAACCCATGATCATCCTTGAGAATCTCATACACGTATTGGAGTATTTCAACAGAGTTCTTTTTACCGTTTGCTAGCAACCCTACCGTCAATCCATTGAGCGATTCTGGGCGTATCGCTAGCAGGGAATTCTGCGAATTGGCGTCTATTGTCGGATCTAAAACCCTAATTCCTTCAACCATAAGTTCCCCCTTTTTCTTTCCCTTATCATACAGCATCTTGTGATTTGCACCTGTCCATATAAATCTAAATTAATTCTTTTGTGACAGATTGTGATCCTACCCCGCCTGCCCATAGCGGTATGACGCATGAAAAAGCTCCTGCCGCACCCCCTCCCACTAGTAATGTGAAGCTTTCTGGTGTCAATGCGGAGTGTGTTATCTCAGAGCCTGTTGGTCTGGGTCCTGGGGGTATAGATCCAAATCCCCACTCTTCGTTTGTCCTTACGGCCATTTCATAAAGGAAATCTCTAACCTGATTCTTGGTCCATCCAGCCTTTTTGAAAGATTGCACATGTTCAGGACAAAATATTAATACGATCTCTCCTTGGTTGGGACCTGCAGCAAAAAGGGCATCTCTGAAACTTCTAAGTATGTTTTCGGGATCTTGGCTTGAGTGATTACTTACTTGGATTGGAGATAGACCTGCGAACACAGAAACGGTGTTGGTATTTTTCGAAAAACCCCTGTCCTCCCCGGTGTTGGGCCACGGTCGGAAATCTTCATTCTCAGTTATACACCAGGTATATTTACCAGCATGCCCTAGGGTGGCTTTGTCAATTTCTCCCGATCTAGAGCCGGTGCAATTAATAACGACTAATCGAAGAGCCCTGCCAATAGTTGCGTTTGCTTGATGTCCCGGGCCGAAGAGACTTATTCCACCATTTAACCCTATTTCTTTTGCGATTGGTCCAGTCACAAGCGTTAAAATGCCTGCCCCCATGGTACTAGCGGTGATCCCGTGGAGATTAAATTTTGATTCAACTAATGCCTCCACAGCTGTTAGCACTATCGGAAAATATTTTGGTTTGCAGCCGGCCATCACTGAGTTGATGGCAACTTTCTCCATTGTGATTTCCCTGCCTTTGACAGGCTCAATTCCTATAATGTCTTTATTAGATTTACCCGAAAGGTCCATAAATTTAGAAACTTCCTTCTCGGTGGGTAAATTAATTGGAAGGCCATCTGTCCAGCCTTGTTTAAGAAAGTACTCACCTGCCTGCCGTAAGGTACTAAAGGAATAGGTTTTTGAAATTGGTGATGAGGACACGATTCCACCCCATATTGGCGAATTTTTGTGAATAGAAGACATATTTTACTCATTTACATGGGAACACTACTACTAAATTGGCAATATAAATAAAGTCATTGGCTCATCATATGGATTGAATTACAATAAT
>DTSF01000062.1:0-1240 GCA_012965485.1 Dehalococcoidia bacterium | reverse complement strand
AGATAGTAATATCTCCCTATCCAGAACTTAATTTCATTTCACGTAAGTCATAAATCAATAGGGGGATTTAATGGGAAACAAAGGCAAATCACTTGTTGTTGTTCAGCTTTCGGGTGGAAACGACTATTTGAATACTGTAGTTCCCTACGGCGATGAGGACTATTACGACTTTAGGAAGACCGTCCATATTGAACAAAACGAGGTCCTTCCTATAGATAAAATTTATGGTTTTAGCCCCCATTTAGCACCTATCAAAAGACTTTTTGATCAGGGAAAAGTTGCTGTCATAAACGGTATTGGCTATGACAATCCAAATAGATCTCATTTTCGCTCTATGGATATTTGGCACACCGCTCAGCCTGACGAAATAGGCACCGAAGGATGGCTTGGCAGAGTTATTAGAGATCTGGATCCAAATGCTGAAAATGTCTTGACTGGTGTGAACTTCGGTCGGGGGTTACCAAGAGCCCTCGGGGTTCGAGGAGTCCCTGTTGCGTCAGTGGGTAACTTGGACACATATGGTTTATTCCCAGACATAAAAGATGAGTCAGCCAAAAAACTCGCGCTTGACGCTTTTGCTCACATGTATGGTGGCGTACAGGGAAAGGACCCGGTTCTTAATTTCATAGGCCAGACAGGAATGGATGCCTTGAAAGGTGCGGATATACTCAGGACTGCTCCTAAAAAGTATAGTTCGGCTATTGAATACGCCGCAAACCCGATTGCCCAAGGAATGAAAAGCATAGCTCAGGTTCTGCTCGCTGATTTCGGTACTCGAGTCTTTTATACACAACATGGTAGTTTTGATACTCATTCAGGAGAGATCGTCACCCATGCAAAACTTTGGGATGAAGTGTCTGGGGCGGTGGGAGATTTTTATGATGATATGCAAGAACATGGATGTGAGGATGAAGTCGTAGTGATGATATTCTCTGAATTTGGAAGGCGTATCAAAGACAATGGGTCTGGGACCGATCATGGTTCTGGCGGGGTGGCATTTATCATCGGGGGCGAAATTAAAGGTGGAATGTATGGGCAGTACCCGTCGATAAAAGAGGCGGATCACTTGGAAGGAGATTTACATTTTAACAACGATTTCCGGTCCACTTATTCGACCATTGTTGAAAAATGGTTTGGGTTGGACCCTGTTCCAATAGTAAATGGTCACTTTGAGCAGTTTGATTTCGTCAATGCCTAAATAATAAGATTAATAGAATCGGATTTGATATTAAAAGATAGT
>DTSF01000061.1 GCA_012965485.1 Dehalococcoidia bacterium | reverse complement strand
AATGAAAGTTCCAGACCCGGACGTAATTTTGGGCGACCCAGCAACTCTTTATCACCTTATGGATATAAATAACAACTATGATGGCGGGAAATTAATTTTCTACCATCAGAGGAATTATGATGACTACGAACAAATTGGTGATTCAAAGGTTGTAGTGGAATTTGTCGATGGCGACGGAATTGTTGTTCAAAAGGTTGTTCATGATCTATCTTTTCGATATACGTTCAGGTGGGAAATGTATCATTTACTTCGCATTTGTGGATTCGAAATATTATCCCTACATGGGGACTTTGATGGGAATGATTTTGACGAAGAAAGCGATAGTATGATCTGGGTCGCTGGTTCTAGATCCTGACTATCGCTGATCCTAAGGTGAAATTATTCAGATTCTAAGGTCACTGCGAGTTCGATATCGCGTTTCAAAGATGGATCGATACTCATCGCCTTCTCAAATTGAGAAATCGCCTCTTCTGTATTATCAGAGGCTATATAGGCTAGACCCAAATTATAGATAGTAGCTGAGTTGTCGGGATCTAGTTTATTGGCTGTATTTAAATGCACAATAGCATCATCAAATTTCCCTAAATGGTATAGTGAAATTCCTTTGTATGAATGAGGTATTGGGTCTGTAGGATTCTCTTCGATCGCGGAAGTAGCCCTAGCTAAAGCAGATGTGTATTTTCGTGAATTAATGTCTTCATAGGCTTTCGTGAGGTTGCTATAGTAGTTTCCAAACGATATTTCTCTGGCAACATTAAAATTTTTTATTGCTTCTGTGAACATATCCATTTCACCATATGAATTCCCAAGATATAAATATAGATCCGCATTATCAGGCTCTAATTCAATTGCTCTTGAGAAGTCTTGAATGGCATTTTGAAAAGCTCCTATCCGGTAATAGCAAGATCCTCTTGAAGACCAAGCTTGGGTTATTTGGGGATTTTGGTCGATTATTGTCGAATAATCCGATATAGCTTTTTCAAATTCAGAATTGCTTTCCCGAATTTGCCCTCTTAGCAGGAAAGCTTCTGTATAACTTTCATTTGTTTGTATTACTTCGGTGATTAGTTGCTCTGCTTCTTTAAGGTAACCTTGAGTTTGGTATTCCCTAGCCTGATTTAATTGTGTTTCATAACTTGAGGGATCACATGCTAAGAAAAGAAACAACGTGATAAAAATTGCAAATGCAGAACAGAAAATACCGGTTGACGGTTCCAGCCTAGGGTATAAATTTTGCGGTGCAAATCTTAACTTATCTGATTGCACCACAAAAAATGTCTATCAATTATCTTTCCCTTGGGAACCAATAGCAGCCGTATTTGTCGGCACAATGAGCACAGTGAGCTGTCCGATGGCCGGGAGCTACATCTCTGGTAACAAGTTCATTCCCTTCACATAACGGGTCTGGTTCCGGACATAGAGGAACATAACTGCAGCAAGATGGCGGATTAATTGGTGAAGGTACTTCGCCTTCTAATAATAGTTCTTCTTTTTGATCATCAGGATGATACGGAAGTGCTGCGCCAATCAGGGCCTGAGTATATGGATGCGTTGGGGTGTCAAATAATTGATCGGTTGAAGCCTCTTCAACTAATTTACCCAAGTACATAACGCCCATTTTGTCACACATGTATCTTACAGTGGCCAAATGGTGGGCGATTAGGAGGTAAGTGAGCCCATGTTCTTTTTGTAGATCCATTAGCAGGTTCATTATTTGGGCCCTAATAGAAACGTCCAAAGCTGAAACTGGCTCATCCAAAACAATAAGTTGTGGATTTAATGCTAGGGATCTTGCAACACCAATCCTTTGTCTTTGCCCACCTGAAAATTCGTGAGGGTATAGTTCGGCCTGATATTGTTGCAGTCCCACTTCTTCCAAGATATTTCCAACCTTGGTATGAATCTCACCCCTAGTCATTGTCGTATTTACCTCGAGGGGTTCTGCAATAATGTTCTCTATTTTCATTCGTGGGTTCAAAGAGGACCAGGGATCTTGAAACACGGCCTGCACACTAGATTTGTAGTGTCTTTTTGCATCTTTGTCCGCATTTATAGCGTCCTTTCCTTCGAAAAATATTTCCCCTTCAGTCGGTTCTTCCAGCATAAGTACCATTTTCGCAGTTGTGGATTTGCCACACCCAGATTCCCCGACTAATCCATAGGTGGTACCGCGTTCTATGCTTAGACTTATCCCGTCTACCGCTTTTAGATATTCCTTCTTCCCCATCATAGAGCCGAACATTCCACCGCCGACTCGGAAATGTTTCTTGAGATTTCTAATCTCCAGTAAAGCTCCACTTTCACTTGTCATATTCAACCTCTTTCCAGTTATTCAAATTTAGAATTTATAAGTCTCTTGGGAACCATTTGCAGCCATGCGTATCAAAACATGCTGCGCAGTAGGCTACCCAATGTCCTGGAGACTCTTCCTTAAGAATCGGCTCCAGCAGTTCACAATCTGGATTAGGGTTGTCCCTATCACAATCGGGCCGAAAATTGCACCCTGAAGGTCGATTTGTCACGTTTGGAGGGTTTCCAGGTATAGCGTATAGCCTTTCGACGTTCTCTTCCATTTTTGGAACTGACCTAATCAAGGCCTCTGTATACGGATGGAGAGGGTTGTTGAAAATTTCCCTAACATCTCCCTGTTCTACAATCTTCCCAGCATACATCACGGCGACCCGGTCACACATTTTTGCAACTATGCCAAAGTCGTGTGTAATGAAGATAATTCCGACACCTGTGTCCTCTTGGAGATCTCTCAAAAGGTTCAAGTATTGGGCTTGTATCGTGGCATCCAAAGAGGTTGTTGGTTCATCGGCTATTAATACTGAGGGATTGCAAGATATACCAATCGCTCCAACCACACGCTGCCTCATTCCACCTGATAACTGATGCGGGTAATCTTTCATCCTGGTTTCAGGTGCGGGTATTTTCACTTTTCTGAGCATGTCTATAACTGTCTCTTTCAAGCTATGCCCTTTAAGACCTTCGTGAATCTTAAGAGCTTCACCGACCTGATCTTCTATATCGAAAACCGGATTCAAAGCGGTCATAGGGTCTTGCAAAATCATCGCTATTTTGTCACCCCTTACCTTGTTCATCTCGCCTTCGCTCAGATCAAGAAGATTTTCTCCTTCTAGGAGAATTTCGCCACCGACGATATGGCCAGGGGGAGACGGTATCAAGCGCATTACGGAACTTACCGTCACGGATTTACCCGATCCAGATTCCCCTACAATCCCTAATGTTTCCCCTTTCCGTAGGTTAAAGCTAATTCCGTCAACTGCCTTCGTGACACCCCAACGGGTCACGAAATAAGTCTGAAGGTCTTTAACCTCCAGTATTACATCGCCAATCCGGCTATCTGAAACCATGACTTGAGCTCCTATCTTTCTGGTTTCTTGGTGTTTTCACTAGCAACTCTTGTTCTTGCGAAAACGGCGCCTAATTTCAGGCGCACATCGACCAATTAAGTACCCGCCACTATAACCAAAGGGTCAGGAAAAGGCAATAGATCCACAGGCATGAATGGAGAGGGTTTTGAGGCTATTGGAAACTATTTCGGCTCAGGAAAAAAATTCGCGCCATTCATAATCATATCTTGTTGGCTGAGAATTAAGTTTTTTACTCGCGGTAGATAATCTCTGTCCCATCTTGGATCAGAACGCACCTTTTTTCGAGATTCCTCAAAATGGCTGTAATCTTTGTATCCCCAAATGTGGATGATCCGGTTGAGGCGCCCTATGTCGGTGTAATACCAACCGGCTAATTTAATACCGTAATCTTGCCGAATTTTTAATGCCACTTCTTCTTCCGCACTCATGTATTAAGGAACTGATTCAGGTTTCAGGTCATATGTCCTCATGTCATATATCAAAGTTTCCCCCATACAGGTTTCTATGTTTTTGATTTTTTATCACCTACCGACTATCAAATATTTTCACCAAACTTAACGGCAATCCAATTATTATCAAGGTCAAAAGAATCCTCTTGGGACCAGCCGGCATCAAAAAGAGTATCCCATCCTTCAGTCGCAGAAATATCAGTTGCCAAATGGGATTTTGGTGAAGGATAGGCAAACCACAAAAATCCCGTCTTTTTAAGAACGGCCACTCCAGCCGCTGCTAATTCCGATACATCCCTTTGATTGCGGGCAAATATTAAAATCACATCGAACATCCCGTCACCAACGTATGAAACCGAGGCGCCTTTGGGTAGATCCATGTGGGCTATTTCTTGAGTATGGTGTTCAGGGGGCGAAAATACCAGTATGGAAGAATATTCTTGAACACCGAGACTGAGAAAAATTTTCTCTTCCATAAATAAAAATTTCCTTCATCTAACTTCCCCAACGGGAGCCTGACTAGGCAACAGTATCATAGAATGCAATAATAAACATATAATTATCTGCTCTTGAAATATTTATTCATATCAATATAATTCCGCTTTGGCTTCTTATGTTGGTTGAGCTCTCGTTGTACCAGCAGAACTTTACTTAATAAGCTAGCTGAAAAATTATTTAGCAGCAGAAAGATTGACGATAAGAATAACGGAAGAAATTCCATTGATAGTTTTTCATGAAATATGAAGAAAATATTTTGGAAATTGAGAATGTGGGGAATTGAAAAATGGTAGATTATAAAGCGTGCCCAAAGTGCCGTGGTGATATGCACACCCGGCGAGACACCTTTGGGGA
>DTSF01000060.1 GCA_012965485.1 Dehalococcoidia bacterium | reverse complement strand
CCGCTCACACCAAAATACTTCATTTGATCAACAGTCATGCGATTAATTGTCCTAAAGTCTCTTCGGCTGGAATATGGCCGATTTTCCCGATCGAGTTTTTAGCCATAACTATGTTATCGGTGATAACTTTTGCGAATTATAGGCTGGACAACCTCCTTGTCGAATTTTAACCCTTCGATTCTTAGGAAGATTCAATTACAAAATTTAATTGCCAAAACTATTGTGGAATTTTTCCTATATCAGTAGAACCCCGATTCTTTAGATAACGTTACAGCAAAGAGGCAAAATAATTAATGTATCTATCATAGCAATTTTCATAACCAAAAAGTGCGGAATTTGCAGCAACTCGCTCAGAAAGTTCAATATATTTGTCTCTTGCTCGCGTTAAGAACTGATTCACCATCACTATTTCTGACAAATCTTCTGGCAATCTAATTCCATAACTTTCGTTTGCACACAGTTCCGCAGTGCCACCTGTTGGCTGGTACAACACCGGAAGACCAACACACAGAGCTTCTACGACTGTGTTTGAGCATGCTTCATTCCTTGATGGGAACAGAAGATAATGGAAATCAGCCAGAATTTTCGGAATTTCTCGATAATGCTTCTCCCCAAGTACTTTGACCTTTTTAGGGTCTGTTTTCCTTGGCCAACGACCTATATGAACAATGCTTGCCTGTTCACTACAGGAAAACTCAGCAATCGTTGAGAAACCTTTGTTATCGTTTGTCGACCAAGAACTCGAAACAAGTCGCAGTCTTCTAATCTTTGCGAGAGCTTTTCTGTCAGCTTTATGACCAAAGGTGTTGGCACCATTTGTAATAACAGTGTTCTTTTCCGGAAGGAGAATTCCTTGATTGGAAAAACATTCTTTTGAATACTTGCTTTGATAAACCATTGCATCTGCATTTGAAATATTCTTGATCAACCTATTATCAGCAGCCGCACCTTTCCCTTCCTTAGTATAGATTCCTTTCAACCCATCTACTCTAAATACTACTTTGGCATCCTTCTTTCTTGTGAATCTGCCTAATGGCGAATCAAGGGACCGACCACACGCTGCGTTTAAAAGCTGATAACCCTTAAGACTTTTCCTAGGCGACCGCATACTCCCTTGGGTTAGCACTATGTCGGCCGCGTTACCGCACGGAACGACCGTTACATTTGGATCGTTAGAAGCTATTTCAAAAAAATTACGAAAAAATGTATTCAGACCACCCCATGGGGCATCTTGGTATTCATAAAGCAGGTGAATTTTCATTTCTATAAATTTTTTTGATATAGCAATAGCAAGCAAAAAATAATCGAGATTCTTTCGCGTTCTGTAGCAGGGAAATGGATATGAATAACATCGACATCCTAATATCCAAAGTAGTACTGCAGACCACTTCTAGCACACCAGTAATATCCTCAGACGCGATTTCCCCCACAACATTAAAATACGGTATTAACACCTTGCACACGTTCCTCAGATTCAAGAATTAATGCTTACTTGTTTATTGATGCAATTGCCATAACAGGAGTTGGATGGATATCCGTAATTCTATCTCGGAACGTTCTTTTAAGAGGATCATTCGACTTTCTAATTGAAGAAATTAGACTAGCTGGTATTGAAGCCCCTACAATGTCAATAGACTAGTTGAAACCACCTAAATTAGTCCTGGAGCGAATTTATGGCGGAAAGCCCTGTTGGATTTGCAACGGAGTATTGTAGTTCTCTCAAAGTCGCCTACCTCTTGACAGTGACAAAACCGAGATTAAAGTTTGGTCAAACTCTTCTAAATAGTCACTAAAACTCAATTCTAGCTCATTCTAATGAACGATCCCTAGTAACAATTACTATCTACCTTTAATTTTTTAATACCCTTCTGGATAAATGTGATTACTTATTCTCCGGCCAACGCTGGCAGAAATTCACTCGCCTTGAGCGAACATCTCAGCTTGGCCCTAAAAAAGTCCAGACATCCTGCCTCGACCAAATCCTGTTCAAAGCGAACAGTCTATAGGCTCTTAGAAAAGACTCCAATTACAGGTCGATACTAATTTTTCACCTCAAAGTTTTTACTTATGTAAGCTAGAAATAAATGAATTCTAAGAGATCGTTATCTTGCAGACCATACTACTTACTATTTTGAATATAGATACATTGAAACTGTGCATTTGTGACAATTAAACGTTTTCTTTACTCTATCAAAGGAGTTTCTGTCTGTTGAATATCCCCACATTAATCAAAGAGTACTTAATTTCTTATTACCCATAGTTAGCTATGGTATAAATTCTAAATTACACGGAACATGCCCTAGATGAAACGACCGCTTTTTGTTTTCGGGAGTCCCCGATCAGGAGTTACATTGCTCGAGATCATTTTGGGCAGTCATCCGGATCTTGGTTGGCTATCTCAATACAATAACCTGCTACCTTCACGACCTATAATTAGTATCCTTAGCCGACTTTACGAATTTCCAATCTTGGGTTCTTCGCTATATGAGCTCGCTTGGGAAAAAACGTTTTTCAGTAAATCTATCTTACCGATTCCTTATGAATCTTGGAACTTTTGGGAAAGAAATCTTCCAAGTTTCAAAAAGGGTGTCCAAGCGATGGTAAGTCATCCTCCGGGTGCGGTGGATATTACTGACGACGAAGTAATCAACATCAGAAAACTAATAGATCGGTGTGCCACCTTTCAGGGCAAACCACGATTTTTTGCGACCTATGGTGACTATCCGCGAATTCAGTACCTATCGCAAGCATTTCCTGATGCTCTTTTTATTCACATCGTACGGGATGGTAGAGCCGTCTGCGAGTCATACTTTCGTATGAATCAACAAGGATCTTTCCAATCATGGGGTGAAAGGCATTTATGGTTTAGACATATGCCGCAAACCTGGTATAAATCATTTACGGAGAAGCACTATAACCTCTTTGGATTCGGTGTATACCGATGGAAGTACTATCTAGATCTATGCCGCCAAGAATCTAGTCAGATATCGCCTGAGCGCTTCATGCAAATTCACTACGAAGACATTGTACAAAACCCAATTCTTGCTATTCAACGTATCGAATCTTTTGCCGGCCTTAGATCCTCCACCCGAGTGTATCATTTCGTGAAGAAAATACCTCCAATAAATTGCAATACCAAGTGGAGAAAAGCTTTAACAACGGAACAGTTAGACCAATTTTTTGAAATAGTGACAGAAAGAGAGAACCTTAGCCTGTTAAATGACGATATGTAAGTGAGCACTATCTTAGCCAATCTATTTTGGGGAATTTTATGATGACATCTAAATAAGGATGCTTCTAATCACTCGGCCTTTCTCTTGGTTTTGAACAAAAATGCGTACGGATATTGCGAATACTAACCTAGAAACTGCTCTTTTTTTAATCGACTATTAACTTCTAACCACACAGATCGTCTAGTCACAAACATACGCAGTCCTTTCTAAGAATAAAATGAAAGTTACTCTCTTCTTTACCTATGGGGTTTCTCTAAAGAGATGGGCCGAACTAGGCATTCTTGCGAGAGAAACTTCGTTCTATCATAAGTTGATGCACGACCATGGAGTTGAGGTGCTTTTTGTCACCTATGGAGATGAGACGGATCGAAATTGGGAGAACGAACTTAAAGGAATTGAGCTACTGCCAATCTATGAACGGCTGCGACGGCCAAAGTATAAGATCCTCGCGCTGCTGCAGTCGCTATTTGTACCATCATCTTTCCGAAAAGAATTAGCGAACTCTGATCTATTTAAGACCAACCAGATTTGGGGAGGGTGGGTCCCTGTAATAGCTAAATGGATGATACAGAAACCTTTACTCACTCGATGTGGTTATGATTTTCATAAATTTTCTCGCATGAGGGGTAGCCGAAATATCTTTCTTCTATTCACGTGGGCAATTTCCTATCTTACATACAATCAGGCAGATCATGTTCATGTGCCAACAACCACAGATCGGGAATCCGTTCACGAAACCTTTTCTGTTCCTACGAAAAAAATTGAAATTCGCCCGAACTGGATTAACACAGACCAATTCCGCCCAACGGAGGGAGTCAAAACATTCCAGTTACTGACTGTTGGCCGTCTTCATCCGCAGAAAAACTTAGAACTGTTATTTGATGCCTTAGAAGGGACAGAGATTGCCGTAGATATTATTGGTGTCGGACCTCAAGCGACGTCCTTACACCTATTAGCCGAACAGAGAAATATCGACGTAACTTTCTTAGGCCAGTTTTCAACCAGCGAAATGCCCAGCATCTATAACCAACACGAGATTTACATACAATGCTCTAGATATGAAGGCAATCCAAAAACTTTACTTGAAGCGATGTCGTGTGGTTGTGCTGTGATCGGCACCGATGTAAGTGGAATACGAGAGATTATTAACAATGAGGAGAACGGAATTCTAGTACCAGAAGATCCAGTAGCGCTACGAAATGCAATCTGCGAACTAATGCAAAATAAAAGACTAAGAAACCATTTAGGAAGTGCTGCGCGAGCGCACGTCTTAGAATATAACTCTATGGATAGCGCCTTAGATAAGGAGTATAAAATCTATAGGAAACTAACAACATCTAGCGCTTAATGAGAAAGAAAGAATGCTGAGGTCACTCCAACGTGTCTACCAACGTCTGGCAATTCGCACGCTAACGCCCGTCCAAAGAGTATTGGACCGGCAACTTAATGCTCGTTGCTACAACTATCCTTTTGGCCAAACTCCGCGTGGTACTTAC
>DTSF01000059.1 GCA_012965485.1 Dehalococcoidia bacterium | reverse complement strand
GAATTGGGTTTTGTAGAAACATCCTGAGACCTTTTCCATTGTCCTATGCATGGACCGCATGCATTAGCCAAAACCGTTGCACCAATTGATCGGAGGGAGGCCATTTGACCGTCACGTTCTATCGTGGCCCTGACACGTTCGGAGCCAGGAGTAACCATAAGGGGTGCTTTTGCCCGGACCCCTCGTTCAATGGCCTGTTTTGCAACGTCTGCAGCTCGACTCATATCCTCATAGGATGAATTTGTACAGCTACCAATCAGGGTTGCTGAAATATCGCTGACGAACTCGTTTGATTCATCTTTTACTTCCTGAGCCAATTGGGATAGGGGGCGTGCACGGTCTGGTGAATGAGGACCGACTACATGGGGCTCTAATTCAGAGAGATCTATTTTTACCAGAATATCAAAATACGACTCCGGGTCATCTACAACCTCTTTATCTGCCGTTAGTATACCTTTGTTGTTATTTGCAAGTTTGGCTAAATTATCACGGTCTGTTGCTGACAGATAACGCGCCATTCTTTCGTCGTAAGGGAATATCGAAGTTGTAGCACCAAGTTCTGCACCCATATTTGTAATTGTCGCCTTACCAGTGCAACTTATTGAACGAGCCCCAGGGCCGAAATATTCTATAGTGCTGTTAGTTCCTCCAGAAACCGTAAGATGCCCCGCTAGATAAAGGATCACGTCTTTCGGTGCGGTCCAGCCGCTCATTTCTCCTGTGAGTTGCACCCCTATTTTTTTTGGGTAGAGTAGTTCCCAAGGGAGCCCAGCCATTACCTCAACTGCATCAGCCCCTCCGACCCCCACTGAAAAAGACCCTAGCCCGCCACCGTTTGGTGTGTGGGAGTCGGTGCCTATTATTATGGATCCTGGGAATGCGTAATTCTCCAAGTTTACCTGATGAATTATTCCAGCACCCGGACCCCAAAATCCAGCACCGTACTTTGCCGCAGCTGATTTTAGGAAGTTATACACTTCATCATTTTCAGAAAGAGATTCCTTTAAATCCTGTACTCCTTCATTACGAGCCTGTATCAAATGATCACAGTGAATTGTGGTCGGCACAGCGACTGTTGGTTTCAGCGTCTGCATGAACTGAAGCATTGCTGTTTGTCCAAGAACATCCTGAAGCATTACTCGATCAGGTCTGATCTTCAAGTAACTTGAACCTGGGTTCAGCTCTTGGCTTTGTGGGTCATCTAGATGTGAAAGAAGTACTTTATCAGAGAGTCCCAAGGGACGCCCAAGACGTTCTCTGATAATAGGTATGTTTTTAGACATACGTTCATAGATGGCAGCAACAAATTCAGGTGTTGAATCAATGCTTTTCATACTGGACACTCCCATATTGTTAAGAATGATGTGGTGAGTACCTTAACGAGATTTACTCGGGTGAGAAAGCCTCACTCATAGTTATCAGTATCAAATTCAAAGATTATTGTGAGTTAAGAATCGTACTGATCTTGAAGACCATTTGGGTCATATTTGCCTTATCTTTGTTGACCAAAATACTCGTAATTCAGCTTAGTAAATTTGTCCCAGTCGGCAGGCACGTCGTCCTCGGCAAATATGGCGGTTACTGGGCAAACTGGCTCACAGGCTGCGCAATCAATGCACTCTTCTGGGTTTATCAGTAGCATACTATGCTCTTCTGCCTCATAAATGCAGTCAACTGGGCAGACATCTATACAGCCTCTATCCAACACGTCAATACATGGGTCAGCGATAATATAGGTCATACGTTATTTTTTTACTCCTCCTCTAAATGAAAATTCCTTATGGGACGACTTGGGAATTATATCTCTTAGGTATGAGTGCTTCAACGTGAAAACGGCTGTGGATTGTTTGATTGCCAAGACATATGAATGCTAGAGGGTTATTCTCCGGGATTTTAGATCGGCAATCTCACCTTCAGAATAGCCCAGTTTGAGCATAATTTCATCAGTATGTTCTCCCAAAGCAGGTGATGCCGATTGCACTGCCAAAGGCGTTTCACTCATTTGTATCATAGGCCCTGCCATTCGAATTTTCCCTGCAAGTGAGTGATTTACTTCTACCACCATGTCATTTGCAATCACTTGTTCGTCATTAGTCAGTTCTTGTATAAACCTCACAGGACCAGCCGGAACTCCCGCTGCATCAAAGATTGAAAGCCATTCTTCACCAGTTTTGGTAAGTATTATTGATTTCATTTCTTCCGATAGACATTCTATCGCTAACACTATGGAGGGATCTTCAAGATCGTAGTCTTCTGAAAACCTTGGGTCCACTACACCAATTGCATTGGCAGCTTTTTTCCGAAGCCTGTTGCTTAAGCAAGCGATAGCAATCACGTCGTTGGCAGTTTGGTATGTGGTGTAATAGATACGGAATGCATTATTAAATGGCGAAAAAGCCTGTTGTTGGTCCAATAGACTTTGGTACGGTAGGCCGGCTTGCCTTAAGGCCCCCAAAGTTTCAACAAATTCATCTTTCTCTTCCTTTCCGTGTTCTTCCATCTCCATAAATCCACCTTGGATGAGTAAAGATGTTGAAAGCAAAGTCGTGTCAATTTTTTGACCTTTACCCGTGCGTTCTCTCGAAAACAAGGCTGCGCTAACTCCCCAGGCAATCGCAACTCCTGTGGTGTAATCTGCAACAGCGGTTGCAGTCACCTGTTGGGGGACACCATCGACAACCTTATTGTCGGCAGCTAAAAGACCGCTCATAGCCTGAATGATCAAATCATAACCTGGTCTATACCCATGGGGACCCTGTCGGCCGAAGGCTGTATTGTCACAATATATCAACTTTGGGTTGAGTTGAGATAGGGTTTCGTAGTCAATTCCCAAGTTCTCAGGGACATCGGGTCGGGCGTTTATGATCACCACATCTGCATCTGATACAAGTTTCTGAGCGATTTCAAGACCTTCTTGACTTTGAAGATCCAACGGCAGACTTTTCTTTCCGCGATTCAGCGTAATGAATGTTTTACTTTCCTTGGGTAGAAATTCAGTGTGGAGTCTCCAAGGCTCACCTTCGATGGGTTCAATTTTAATTACCTCAGCACCCATATCACTCAACAACATGCCTCCAAATGGGGCAGCTATTATTTGGGTAAACTCAACGATTTTTATCCCGTCTAACGGACCTGGCAATTTAATCTCCGATTAATGAATACAAATTACCTGACTATGGTATGTGATAATGTTATGGAAAACCATAACTCAGTCAAATCGCGTGGCTGTGTTGTTTTTAAATACTCAGGATAAATATTGTGACGTCACGTACCAACTGGCATGAAGAACATCCCGTGGCTTGTACTTGCGCAAAATGCCAAGAATCGAACCGAATAAAGATAAACGCATCTGGCAAAATAGGTCGAAATGAAAAATGTCCTTGTGGTAGCGGCAGGAAATACAAGAAGTGCCACGGCCCCTGAGACTTCTGTAAAGAGGGTTTATTTTCCTCAGTAATTGAAGCCCCTTTGGCTCACACTAATTCTTTATACGGTCATCAACGATCTTACCCATAGTTTTTCGTCTGCCCTCTTCTTCCATGTCAAGCCGGTCCGTTTCTTATGGGGCAAAAAAAGTCTCAAAAAGTTCGGTAGAGGAGACTGCCATTTTCATAGGTTGAGGCGTTTCCATGCGTCAGATTTATTATCTTCTTGCGAACCTTCGAAAGCTATTTCAGAAAGATAGGGCCATGCCAGTATCCCAATTACCGCTGACTTATATAACCACGTTGGCCCAAGTATTCAGAAACACCATATTGAGAACTTAGCAAAATTGAGAACGGGACAAATCATCCCAGAAGATCATGCTGATAATATTATTTATATTGCGGTGAATGAATAAGTGTCGCCCATTGTCGGCAAGCTTTTATTGGTTTGTATTCTTTCTGTAAAGTGAAAATATATCTTAATCCAAATATTAAAGATTTCACGATACGATTTAACAAGGGAAACGACAGCATCGCCCATATTGCTTATTCCATATATACTGCAGATTCAATCGAAATCAGGGTTCCAAAGGTTGGTATAGAAATGGTGTTATTAGGCTCAGCAGATTTCAAATATAAGGTTTCTGGAACAGATTGGGGCAATCTTCCGGAAGGATGGTGTTATGGAGAAGCGACCTCTGTAGCGTCAGATTCCAAAGACAATATTTACGTATTCAATCGTGGGCACCATCCTATGATCGTTCTCAGCCAGAACGGGGACTTTGTACGTTCTTGGGGAGAAGGAATGTTCAGCAACCCACACGGGATTGCTATAGGGCCTGATGACTCAGTTTATTGCGTAGATAACGGGGATCACACCATCAGCAAATTCAGCCCGGAAGGCGAGTTCCTCCTGAGGATTGGTGAACAAAACAAGCCTGCCAAACCTCTCAGCGGCATTCCATTCAGTCAACCTACGCACATAGCAGTAGATCCTAACAACGGTGACCTCTACGTATCAGACGGGTATGAAAACGCCCAGGTGCATAAATACTCTTCCAGCGGAAAACTCCTCTTATCTTGGGGGGAGTCAGGAACAGACGAGGGTCAATTTAGTCTGCCTCACAACATTGATACCGACAGTAATGGCATGGTTTATGTGGCGGACAGGGAGAATCAACGGATACAGATATTTGACCCCGACGGAAATTTCCAATACCAAATGGGGTTGAACATAGCCCGACCTGGGGCAGTCTGCATAAAAGAGAATAACGGACAGCTGTTAGTTTACGTGGGCGAGTTTTTTTCCGGGTTTATGACG
>DTSF01000058.1 GCA_012965485.1 Dehalococcoidia bacterium | reverse complement strand
ATAGTTCTAAAAGTTCTCTCCCATAATTTTCATTTATTTCATCTTTGTGATTTTCGTGATTGTCGAGCCAAAAAAGCATGGCTGGATCTTGAGACAGCCGGAGTAGGATATTTTTAAAATTTGTCAATCCTGTACTCCGGAACATTTCTATCTCTCTATATAAAGACGGACCATGCTCACTTTTCCCCCATGCAACAGGGAATATGTGATGCAAAAATAGGCACATTTTCTCTTCTAGGGGTCTTTCGGTGTTGGCCATTCTATAAAGCCATTTTCCCACATGAACAGCTACCGGTTCACCTGTGTAATATCGCTCCACATAAGACGTATCGATTGGTTCAAACCTTTCTGGCGTCACCAAGTCATCAACAATTTCCTCATAAGATTTGTCCGATGTAAGGTCGTCTAAATCTTGAGGGGTGGCTCCAAATCCTGCTCTCCTCATCAAGTGCGCTACAAGTTTTCTTTCTGATTTCATAGCATTTCCCTAGTTAATTTTTGCCATTATAACGAAACCTTTGCCCATTATAACGAAAGTGAAGACACTTTCTAATTCAAGAATGCGAGGCGTACGTTTTAGGCTGTTTGATCATCAACCCACGCGGTACAATTATTTAGTAATTTGTAGCAATGGGGGATTCAATGATCGACACTAACTTTGATGTTATAAACATCCTTTCGGCTGGAGCCAAGGCTCTAGGTGCCGGTGCTGAAGCAGAAAGCAGATGGGAAATTCCATCTGCTCATCCTGATCCCATAGACCTTGCGGTTGGTATGCCTGTACCTGAAGGGATACCCATGGCATCTTTGGCAAATCATTTTTCCAGCGTTTTATCTTCTGGTAGAAACGGGGAGATGGAGTATGAGTATGGCAGAGGGAAGATTGATTTAAGAGAATTGTTAAATGATCCGAGCAATGGATTTACTTCCTTGTCTCAAACTCCCGACAATTTCATACTTTTTAATGGTGGATCTGGGCGGATGGAAAGTTTTTGCGCTACTTTTTTAAACCCTGGAGATATTGTTCTGGTAGAGGGTCCAAGTTTCCCTGGCACCGTTGAGACCATTCTTAAGTACCAAGGAAAAATCATAGAGGTACCAATAACCCCGGAGGGTATGTCCTACCAGGCAATTGAGGAAATAGTAGCAAAGTGTGGGCGAAGTGGTGAAGTAATTAAAGGAATATACACCATAGATGATTTCCACAATCCTACCGGTATAACTATGTCTGAAAATAATCGTCTTATGATCGGCCAATTGGCATTAGAAAATGGAATTATGATTTTAGAGGATTCTACGTACAGTGGGTTGTTTTTTGAAATTGCGCCTCCGCTTGATATGTATTCTATGAACGGTGGGCAAGGGGTATTACGTATGGGAACTTTCAGTAAAACCATTGCCACAGGGCTTAGGTTAGGTTGGCTGCAAGGTTCCTCTGAGGCTATCGATGCCATCAAAAAAACTAGGTCTGATATGGGTAATGCTCCTTTCATACAAACGGCAGTGAGTAGGTTTATAGAATCATCTGAATATTCCAGCCACGTAAAGGAAATGAGAAGTTTGTACAGATCCCAATGCGAAGCTCTCACTAACTCCCTGACCCAGCATTGTTCAAATTACTTGGAATTTATTGAGCCTAGCGGGGGATTTTTCCTGTGGCCTAAGTGTATAAGTGTTGATTCGGCGGCATTAACAAAATCTGCGGCTGAGGAAGGTGTAATATTCCCTGACGGTTCTTTGTTTTACCAAGATCCGTCTCTTCATGAGAATCATATAAGGCTTGCTTTTAGTGGTAACTCTCCAGAAAGGCTGGGGGAAGTTGGACTACGTTTGCGGAAAGCTTTTGAAAAATTACTGGATTGATCCTCTTTTTTGATTACAACTATAGGTGACTGCTCATCGCTGATTCATTGCCTGGAGTGACCTTCCCATTCATATCCGTTAAAATCCGTTCGCTAATCACTTAATAAGGAGTTCTATTCATGGCATCTAATGGAAAGGTGGCGCTGATTACAGGCGCAGGCACAGGTATCGGTAAAAGTTCAGTGTTGCAGTTGCTAGGGGACGGCTACGCCGTTGTTTTGGCTGGTCGTCGAATAGAACCCTTAGAAGAAACTATTGCTGAAGCTGGCGTAGATGATTCAAGGGCTATCGCTGTTCCTACTGATGTCGGCAGTCCAGATTCTGTGGCTGCTCTTTTTAAAAAGACCGAAGCTACTTTTGGCAGATTGGATGTTCTTTTCAATAATGCTGGTATTGGATCTCCAAGAATGAATATGGAAGATCTTCCAGTAGAAGACTGGCAACGGGTTGTTGACACTAATCTCACAGGTAGTTTTGTTTGCGCTCAGCACGCGATAAGAATAATGAAAAATCAAACACCACAGGGGGGAAGAATCATTAATAATGGTTCAATTTCTGCTCATACTCCTAGGCCAGATGCTGTTGCCTACACTGCGACTAAGCATGCCATTACAGGTCTTACAAAACAGATATCTTTAGACGGTCGAAAATACAACATTGCCTGTAGCCAAGTAGATGTTGGCAATGCAGCTACCCCTATGACTGCCAGGATGCAGGGTGGAGCATTGCAAGCAAACGGTGAAACTATGCCTGAACCGACTTTTAATGTCGATCACGTAGGTGAAACCGTATTGTACATATCAAACCTACCTCTAGATGCCAATATTCAGTTCGTTACGATAATGGCAACTCAAATGCCTTACGTTGGGAGAGGCTAGAAAACGAACTTATCAAAGATTTTTTTGTGCCTCAGGTTTGAATTTTTTCTAGGTCTTCAACGGGGATGTGACAGTTTATTACATGGGTTTCATCGGCAGAAATTTTCTGTATGGGTGGCGCTTCCGTGTCACAAATAGATCCTAATTTGCGAGGGCATCGACTAGCAAAGAAACAGCCAGTGAATTCCTCACGCATGGTTGGGACAGCACCTTCCAATCTAAGCGGATTAGGTTTCACCGTCGGATCTGGTATGGGAGCCGCCGATAACAGAGCTTCAGTATAAGGGTGGGATGGGCTGCTTAGAACAGCCTCTGAAGGTCCATATTCTGCTATGTGACCTGCATAGACCACCATTATGTCATCTGACACGTACCTCACAACCCCAAGGTCATGAGTTATGAAGATATATGAATTGCCTAATTCCTGCTGCCGATCTTCAAGTAAGCTTAGGACTTGAGCTTGTACTGAAACGTCCAATGATGATACAGCTTCATCAGCCACTATTATTTCAGGGTTTGTAGCAAATGCTCCAGCAATAGCTACTCTTTGTTGCTCTCCTCCACTAAGTTCAGATGGCAGTCTTTCCAAATAACTTGGGTCTAACCCTACTTCTTCCATTAGAACCGCAGCTCTTTCTTCACTCTTCTGTTTAGTCAACTTTGAAAAACGCATAAGTGATCGGATTAGAGTCTTTTTTATTTTGAGTTTAGGGTTTAGTGAAGCGGTAGGGTTTTGGAAAACCATTTGTATCGCCGATTTGTCTTCGTTCGAACGGTTTTCCACCGTTTTTTCTAATTCATTGCCATTCAACTGCAGCGATCCATCTTGGACCTTTATCAGGCCCACCACAGCCCGGGCTAGTGTTGATTTTCCAGACCCGCTTTCCCCTACGATTCCTAATGTTTTACCTTGCGGCATTTCAAAATCAATCTTATTGAGGGCTCTGACTGGCAAATCTATGTCAGATCCGAAAGCTATATATTTTTTCCGCCGTTTCCCATATTGGTGTGTTATTCCATGCCCGGTCAACACTGTTGGGGTAGCAACATCTTTACGGCTTATTCTTTCATCGACTCCTCCCCATGTCTCGGGTTCGACTTTGTCGCTATGAATGCATCTCACTTGAGAGCCTTGATCGAAAAATTCCACAGCAGGAGCAGAGGTTGTGCACTCCGAATCCGCAAGTGGACAGCGTTCGGCAAACAAACAAGAACTGACGTCAGATTCTTGCGATGAATAAACAAATCCTGGGATTCTTTTTAATCTTGAGGAAATTTCTCCATCTCCTGGAGGCTTAGGAACACATGAAAGAAGACCAGAGGTATATGGATGTCTAGGATGGGCATATAAATCTTTTACGTTGGACTGTTCAACTGTTTGGCCGGCGTACATAACTGCGACTCGATCGGCTACTCGGGCCATAACCCCGAGATTGTGGGTGACATAAAGTATGCCCGCGTTTACACGCTCTTTTAGGCTTGCCACGAGGTCCAGTATGGTTGCTTCAGTTGTCACGTCTAGGCCGGTTGTGGGTTCGTCCATTATTAACAGATCAGGGTCACATGCTAGAGCCATAGCAATCATCACTCGCTGTTGCATTCCTCCGCTCAATTCGTGGGGATATCTGTCTCCCACTTGGTCTGCATCCGCTAATCCCACACTTTCAAATAACTCCACCACTTTGTTGTCGGTGTCTATTTGGTCTAGGTTTAAATGTTCCGAGATTACTTCTTGGACCTGGGGTCCGACCTTCATGGAAGGATTTAACGATGTGGTCGGGTCTTGATATACCATGGCGATTCGGTTGCCTCTCAGTTCCCTCAAATCTTCTTTGGACAAGGTTGATATGTCCCGCCCCTCGAATGATATTGAGCCCCCTATTTCCGCCGTAGCTGGCAAATATCCCATTACAGCGAATGCTGTAGTTGATTTACCGCATCCTGACTCCCCTACAATTCCTAGTACCTCGCCTCTCGAAACCTCAAAAGAGGCCTCTCTTACAGCGATAACCG
>DTSF01000057.1 GCA_012965485.1 Dehalococcoidia bacterium | reverse complement strand
TGGATATCTGAAGAATCGGACGATGTAAAAACCGTATCGCCAGAAGATATAAAGTTCAGTTTAGATCGCCTGATGGCTAAAGATCAGGACCATTGGAACAGGTTTCACATGGTCCGCAGCATAGACATAAAGTCCGAAGATCAAATTCAGATAAACTTAAATGTCCCGGATGCAGATTTTTTTATCTCTTTAGCAGATGGGAGATCTAAATTATTATCAAAATCGAACATCGGCAACCCCATGAAAATGGAATCAGTCCCACCCATTGGGTCTGGTCCTTGGAAGTTGGCGAAACTTGTAGACGATTCCTATTCCTCAGTAGAAAATGTTTACTCAGCACCTAATCCTCCATACTTGGATTCTATAGAGTTTCATATCATCACAGATCCTCAAGCAAGATTAAGCGCCTATAGCGTGGGGTTGATTGACGTTTATAACATAGAGAATTATTTATCAGAGTTAGACATAGCACTTGAAAATCCGGAACCAGGACTAGGTTTTGAAATAGTTTTTAACACAGCAATACCACCATTTGACGATGATAGTACAAGATTTTTGGCCAGATCATCGATAAATCCTGACGAGATCATCCAAAAAGCCTGGCACAATTATGCTTTTTTCTCATTAGGGTTTGTCACCAATCATCCATCATGGATTCCGGACAGGTCTGATTGGGAATCATATTTTTACCCCTTCCAACATCCAGAAGTCTTAAAAGAAATTGTTCCAATAGTCATAACCACAAGTGATTTTGGTTCACGGTATAAGGAAAGCGCAGAAATTGCCTCCCAACAGCTTCAAGCTGTGGGGTTTGACCCAATAATTAATTTTGTGAACCGTAGGCAATATGCCGAAAAGGTCTGGAGGCAAGGTGATTTCGATGTGTTAATGGGGCCAACATTTCCTCAATCATCGACAAACAGTTTTGTTATCCCGGTACTTCACAGTCAAGGTGAATGGAATACCTCAAATCACCAAGATTCGAGACTAGATGAGCTCATAGAAGAACAGTCCCAGGAATACAATCTTGAAAAACGCTCCGAGATCATCAATAACATAAACATTCACCTACTAGAGAAATCCTATCGTTTCATGCCCGCGACCCAAAAAAGCCTATGGGCATGGACTGAGGATTTAAAAAACATGCATCCAAACTTTTCTGGGTTCGAATATTCACATTGGGAGAGAGTGTGGCTCGATCGTTGATTTATTTTCTTTCTGAAAGAGCATCCTCAAGAGCAGACCACGCCAATAACGCACATTTTACCCTTACAGGGAAATTCCTAACGCTAATCAAAGCTGAAAGCTCTCCTAAAAATTCACCTCCCACATTTTCCCCGGTAGGTTTCCTCATTGACTCGACAAACCTGATGGATAGTAGTGCTGCTTCTTTAATCGTTAAACCGGTGACTGCCTCTGACAACAATGACCCAGAAGCCATATTTATAGCGCATCCATCCCCAGAAAATTGGATGCGCTCAATTAAGTTTTCACCCTTTAAGCCAATTTGAAAATGGACTTCATCACCGCAAAAGGGGTTTATCGCATCGCCTGTTAGATCAAAATGATCAATTAATGAAGTGTTTCGAGGGTTTCTGCAATGATCAAGGATAACTCTATCCCTATAAATATCATCGATATTATTTTGATCCATCCCTGAAATACCTCAGTGCTTCCGTTACACCATCTACCAAAATATCCACTTCCCTTTCGGTGTTATATAAGTAAAAGCTTGCCCTTACAGTGGCTGCCACTCCCAAGCTCCGTACCAAGGGCATAGCACAATGATGCCCTGTTCTTACAGCAATGCCCATCCTGTCAAGGAATGTTCCCAAATCGTGGGGATGAACATCTACCGTATTAAAAGAAAATACTCCACCCCTTACCTCAGGATCGTCCGGTCCAAACAGGTCCATGCCGTCTAAATCTGCTTCCTTAAACCTATTTAATGCGTAACTGGTTAAATTCTTCTCATGCGTTCTAACATTCTCCATACCTAGGTCATTTAGATAATCAACAGCGGAGCCAAGCCCAATAGAATCAGCTATGTTAGGTGTTCCGGCCTCAAATCTCATTGGCAAATCTGCCCAAGATGCCTCTTGATAAGATACCTCCAGTACCATTTCACCTCCCGTCAGGAAAGGTGCCATAGTGTTCAATATATCCCGCTTCACATACAGCACCCCTATTCCTGTGGGTCCTAACATTTTATGCCCTGAAAATACTAAAAAGTCACAATCCAATTCCTGAACATTCGTAGGCATATGGGGTACACTCTGTGCTCCGTCTACCAAAAATTTTGCGCCCTGTTGATGAGCTTTTTCACCCAATTCTCTCACTGGATTAATAGTGCCTAAGGCATTTGACATATGAACCGCCGATACAAGAACTGTCCTCTCCGTAATTAGGTCATCAACTTTATCCATATCTAAGGTTCCGTTTTCTCGCATGGGGATGAACTTTATGACTGCATTTTTCCTCCTGGCAAGTTCTTGCCAGGGAACCAAATTGCTGTGATGTTCCATGGGGGTCAACAAAATCTCATCTCCTTCATGCACATTGTCTTCGCCCCATGAATAAGCGATGAGATTTAAACCTTCAGAAGCATTTCTAGTCCACACAACTAAGTCAGAAGATTCAGAATTAATAAATGTAGCCACTTTTTCCCTTGCTTCTTCAAATCTATCTGTGGCCTCCATACTTAATGTGTGAACACCTCTGTGAACGTTTGCATTATAATTTTCGTAGTAATCAACTAGAGCATCGATTACCTGCCGAGGTTTCTGACTAGTCGCAGCATTATCTAAATAAACTAAAGGGTTACCATAGACATTTTTTGATAGGATCGGAAAATCATCCCTTATTTTTTCAACATTGAACATTAAATAAATTTACTCCCAAACAAAGATGACATTTTGGTGTTGCTTTATAGCTGTAATTTGATAAATTGGGTTCTTCTAGCTAAATCAGATACCGTTATTGAGAATAAAACCCCGTGTATTGCTTCCTCAACCGTCCTCCATATTTCTTTCTGGGCGCATGCTGGGGAATGAACGCAGAAATTATCGTCAATCAAGCAATTGACCAAATTATCCGTACTATCCAACACTTCCATGATAGAACTCAAATGTATTGTGTCCGGATCAACCGCCAGTTCATGACCTCCGTTCGGACCTCTGGTACTTTTGACAAATCCCGCCCTTTTCAAAGAGTTAAGTACCTGAGCCAGATATGCATTTGGTATGGCAGTTCTCTGCGAAATATCGGAGGCTCTCAGTGAATTCCCATCAGAACCATACATTGCTAAATCCACCAGTGCTCTCACACCATAATCAACTTTAATCGGTACATGCATAGCTCACCTCACCCTACAGTAGAAACTACTCAGTAGATACGACGTTATTTTCATCATGAATTGCTGAATGCAAAGTGTGCCAAGCAAGGGTAGCGCATTTTATTCTCGTCGGATATCGGGAAACTCCCTGCAGAATTTCTAAGTCACCCAATAAATCGGAGTCATATGAATCTCCAGGATTCCTGGTAATCATTTTTCGAAATGCTTCAAACAAGTTTTCAGCGTGATCTAATGTCTTTCCTTTCAATTCCTCAGTCATCATCGATGCCGAGGATTTGGATATTGCACATCCAACCCCGCTGAAGGCCACATCAGATACTAAATCGTCTTCTAAGTGTAACTGAAGTGTTATTTGATCACCACATAAAGGGTTGAATCCATCCGCAGAATTGGTTGGGTTTTTGATCTCTCCAAAATTACGAGGTCTTCTATTATGATCCATCACGATTTCTTGGTATAAATCCTCGAGGTCATACATCGCTAAAACTCAAACCTATGACTAGGCAAAGAACTAAGAAAAGATTCCGCAAGATATGATCTCAGTTCTGGTATTTCTACCTTATCAATTATTTCCCCGGCGAACCCATAAATTATCAATCGACTGGCGGCTTCTAGATCAATTCCCCTACTCCTCATATAAAAAACGGTATCAGCATCTATATTTCCAGCAGTAGCCCCATGAGCGCATTTGACGTCGTCAGCGTATATAAACAACGCCGGCTTACTATCTATTTCAGCATGTGGTGACAGTATTAAATTTTTATCTGATTGTACGGAATTCGTCTTCTGTGCTTCTTTCCTAACTAAGACTGTACCGCCAAACACCGCCCTTGATCTACCTGCTAGTATTCCTTTGTAAAATAGGTTGCTCTGACAGTTCGGACGAACATGGTCAATATTAATGAAATTATCCATATGCTGAGCACCATTTGTGAAATACAAACCTTGCAAATCACAGGAGGCATTTTCCCCCTCTATCGACACATTTAAGTCATAGCGTCCGATTCCGCAACCACGGAAAAACGATCTAGAATTAAATGCTCCATTAGTATCTATTCTTACCCTGCCATAGCCGACATCATAGGTATCATCAGTCTCATTCATTAAACGATAATGATTAACAGTTGCGTCCTCACCCACATATATTTCAGAAACGGAATTAGTAAATGTCTGATCGCCGCTGCCCCCAACGTAATTCTCAATGACACTGACTATGGAATTTCCACCTGTAGTTATCAAAACTCGAGGATAATTCACTGTATCGGACAACCCTTGATTGAAAAAAATAAGGTTTATGACAATCCCGGAGTTCTCTCCTTCGGGAACCGTTATTATCGGACCATCTGACATGAATGCCGTATTCAATGCGGCAAATCCATCGTCTGAATAATCCATAATCCCGCCAACATTGCTGGTAAGATTTGCAGCCAAGTCATTTGAAGCCATATTG
>DTSF01000056.1 GCA_012965485.1 Dehalococcoidia bacterium | reverse complement strand
CGTTGGACCCGATATTAACTTTGATAGACCCCAGTGGTATGGAAGTGGCACATAGTGACGATTATATAGGACAGGATCCACAGGTTACCTATGTTGCAAAAAAAGATGGCGTTTATCTGGCGGTAGCCAAAGGTTATGGAGGGAAATCTACAGGTGATTACATTCTTACCGTCTCTGGGAACCCATCTAGGTCGGTTTTGAATGAAATTACTGAAACTCTGGAAAGGGCTGAAGCAGAGCTAGAGGCCGTTGGTATGTTGGCTGCTGCAGCTAGTGCAGCCGAACTTGCTGACAGGGCAGCCTTGGCGTCTGCTAATGCAAAAACACAATCAGACGAGGTTGGGATCGCAACCGTAACCGCAGAGAAGGCTGCAAGGGAATCCGCGTTAGCAAAACTGGTTTTAGAAAAAGCTGAAACTACGGAAAACAAAGCAAAATCGATGTTAGAAACTTTATCCGCTGAAAAGAATCGGTTGGACAAGATAGTTATAGAAGATCTTGAATCATTGCAGAAGATAGCTTCAGACTCTCAAAAGGCCGATAAAGCCCTCGCTTTGGCAGAAGCCCGTGTAGCTGAGTTAGAAAAGCAACTGGAAGGTCTAGAAGCCAAGAATGTGGAGGCTTATAGTATGTTGGAAGTTGCAGAAAAAAGATTGAATGCCGTCGCTACAGCTCAACAAGCTGACTCTGAGGCTCGAGGGCTTGCTGTGGCACAATCTCAGTCAATTGCGGTTTTGGCGAGAAACGCCGAAAAAGCTGCCAAGGCAGAAGCAAAAGCTCAGGCCAGCCGGGCCAATCTCGCTGAATTGAAAATCGTGAAAAATAAAGCCGAGTTTGAATCTCTTTCTGCAAAAATAAAAGAGGCTGCAGCTGCTAAAGAGCTTGAAAAAAAATCTGAAGAGGCTGCAAAAGCTAAGGTGGCTGCAGAAAAAGCAGCTGCTTTAGCCAAGAAAAGTGCCTCGAAATCACCGTTGACAACGGTGATAGACGGTAAATATGTGTCGGTATCGAAACCGAACCATGGAACCGCTACGATAGTTGAAGGCCAGATATATTACACACACGATGGTTCTTCACATGCCGTCGATGTCTTTACCGCGAATGTCCAGGGAGAAGGAAAGAAATTACTAGACGTTAAAATGTGGGTAACCCTCACCTATTTGCGTCCTAACAATGCACCTGTGATGGTCGATGATGCGGTTTCGGTTGGTGTTGGTAAATCGGTCACTATCCCGCTGACTGCCAATGATATCGATAAGGACAAGGATAAATTAACGATAACTCACCTTAATGGTTCTGCGTTTAAACCCGGCCAGGGGATAAACCACGCTAATTTTACCTTGCGCCTTTGTGATGTCAAGATTTGCGACCCTGAAGCTATCGGAGTTGTTTTTTCCTCAAAACACGGAGATGTTTTCGCAGGAAAAGAAAGTTTCACTTATACAGTTTCAGACGGTAATGGTTTAACTGGCATCGGAAAGCTAGTCGTTTCGGTAGACCCGGTTCTGCCTGAATCCCAAAAACTGGATGTCATGGCGACAAAGACAGGCACACTGGATGTCACAGGTCTTAATTCCAAAAGTTTAGTCAGCGCTGTGACTCAAGGAGAGGATGGGAAAGTCGAGGTTGTTGATAACGGTGATGATACCTACAAAATCATCTATTCACATACTGGCAAAAATACAGTATCGAAAGATCAATTCACCTACACAGTGACTGACCAACATGAAGCCCAATCGACAGTTAAAGTACAGGTAAATGTGGGAGTGTTGGTTAACAGGGGCCCGACTGCCATAGATATAAATATGACCGTAAAGGAAGGTGAGTCTACAATCGTTTTCTTGAATGGTCCCGAATCTCCTTATAAGGCCCTTGACTTCGATCCTGATGGTCATGATATTACTGTAGTTATTGCGGGTTCCTTAGCGCATCCAGCTAAGCATGGAGAAGTGCTTCGGAAGAACGATTACTGGAATAAACTGAATATCAAGAGCGACTGGGAGCACTTAGGTTATTTTCATAATGGCGGGGAAAATCTTAAGGATTCTTTTGAATATTGCCTGTATGACAAACCTGACCCACTCAAAACTAAAAGTAGTTGCGGTATGGCATATGTAACTGTAATTCCTGTGAACGATGCTCCTTCTACCGGAGACATTGAAATATCTGTAAATTCATCGGATTCAATTACCTTTGATTTGTCTTCAAATTCATCCGACCCTGAAGGAAATGAATTAATTGCAAGCGTTGATTCAAAAGAGGAAGGATGGTTGGCTGCTAAATATGGAACCCTTGTTAGGCAGGAAGGAAATCTCTTTAAGTATTCCCATGATGGAACTGATTCGCCGACAGACGCTTTCTCTTATATGGTTTCTGACGGTAAAGGAGGGGAAAGTAGCGCCACCGTGAAAGTTAAAGTCATGACTTTAACTTTGGCAGATGTGGGAAAGGTCAAATTTGACCCGGTTCCTCCGCCTGAAGCAATAAAAGTTGCATGGGACCCTGAAATTGGTGTCAGGATTGCATCTAACAAATCATTTCCACTTGTAGATGGTTTGAAAGCTTTGAAACTCTTTGAATGCACGGATCCAAGTTGCGACGATGCGACCAATAAAAATGTATCGGGCAAGGTTGTGGAATTTGGTGAAGGAGCTACACAATTTTTAAGCTTTGTGCCCGATAAACCTTTATATGGTGCAACGACTTACAAGGTTGCGATAGATGACGGAGGCATTATTAACGCTTCGGATGGGTCGGTCAATATATCTAAGCTTATTGGAAGAACCGACTGGGCATTCACCACAGCGGAAATGACAAGGTTTACTTTACCAATTAGCTTAAAATATAACGATACAAATTGTGAAGGGACTGCAAAAGAATATGATCGCCTTGGAAAATCTCAACGCGCCTCAACGCCGATTTATTCTGAGAGAGCAGGCCCCAACATGTGCCAGACTTTGGACGATATTAATAAGTTCGTTTATGGATGGGAATTTAAACAACTGAATAGTTATCTCAATAGAGCCAGTAAGGGTAAATTTGTTGTTTCACCTTTGCGAGACAAGGAAGGGCGGGTTGTCAGGTCTATTCTATTAGACAGGGGCAAAAATTATCATGGGGGACAGTGTTTTAGAAACTTTGAATATAATGCGGTTCCAGGACTAGATTCATGCGTCGGTATGTACCCAATAAGTACGTCAATTAATGAACAAATTGCCTCAAGATTCGATTTTTTGCGATACCGAAATATTACCGATAAGGATGGCGAGCCACAATTGCTTGCACCATATAAGCCTAGTAGAGAGGTAGTTTTAGGATATGACGGGCCCCCTCATCGGAATGTGACTTTAATATACAACTGGGGCACAAGTGAAAAGGCTGCATTAGGCGCTGCTAGCCGCCCTAAAGGTGGTACGGACACGGAATTTAGAGTTTCGCATGATGAACTTTACAGAACCTGGGTACATGAACTTGGGCATGCATATTTTGGATTGCCAGATTTATACTGGCGCGGTGACCCTGGACCAAACCATCAGGGAAAGCTAGATATAATGGCTGGCAATGATGCTAATTACAATCCTATGAGTGCATGGAGCTTGGTAAGAAGCGAGTTTGCTGAACCTTTAGCTGTTGTGACCGATTCCCAAATCGTGAGTCTGGTATCGTCTGATGAAAAACCGTCATTAGAATGTGGTGCCGCAGATAACCCCTGCACCATGTACTCGAACAATGCAGATCAACAACATATTATTAAAATCCCTGCGATTATCGAAAGGGATACACGCCAGGTGAAAGGGCATTACTTGATTGAATATTTAGATTCTGGTGAATACAACAGTCAAATTGCATTGGATCCCGACACGCTCAACTTCCCAGACAATCAAGCACGCTTCCCTGGAGGAATAGTTATCTGGAAAATAGACGAGACAGATCAGAAGGCTGCTACCAGCCTATGTCCTGAGACAGGCATTGAAATATGCACAGGTATGGCCTATTTGATAAAAAATATGTCGCAAACAGATCTGCCAGAGTTTTATCCAAGTGTTCCCACAATTGAAGGCGGCGGTAGCGGTAACAGTACGACTACTTCTAGTTTCCATCTATTTCCCTGGTGGTATTCAGACCAATTGCCATTTGGTGACGATTACAAGATAGATCTTGAGGCCATGCCAACTTCTATAGAATTACCGGTTCTGGAAATCCCACCAATCTCTGAGCAAATAGATTATGGAGGCGGAAAGAAGGTAGCTACAGTAACTTTGTCCTTTGACGATTTCGTAAACAATTTAAAGACAGGCATAGAAACCTCGCATAAAGAAAAAGAGCAAAGCTTTTTTAAGGAATATGAACTAACAGATCCATCGATTAAATATACCGTCACGGTGTCAAAATTAACTGAACCCGTAGACATGACTTACAAAGACCATGTACGGCCTGGTCAAGTGAAATTTGCCAAAGGGGCGATGTGGGATGAAATTTCAGTCTATGGATATCAAAGGCTCGGAGTGCCGGTGATTAAACAGATCAGTCCTGCCTCAGGTTCTCCTGAAACTAAGGTGGTGATAAATTCATCTATTCCGGGAACTGCTCGATTGACAGGTGATTGCTCGGGAGATGAAATCGAGGTTTCAGAAGGTGATAATCTCATTAGTCTGGGCAAACTTTCTGAAGGGATCTATTCAAACTGTACGGTTATCGTCAAAAACAAGACCGACAGAGAAAGTTGGCCACTTAAGTTGACTGAATTCACCGTTACTATCGAGGATTAACATCCACTCAAGGGATGACAGTTACTACAGGTAATACCCAAGACTGGGCGTTCATTTTTTTATTTCCCGATTCATTTCGTCAATAACATAAATCGAGTTTTCG
>DTSF01000055.1 GCA_012965485.1 Dehalococcoidia bacterium | reverse complement strand
CTTTGGAAGAGGCAACAGGAGTTGGCGGTACCTGGTATTGGAACAGATACCCAGGTGCGAGGTGTGATGTGGAGAGTGTGGAGTATTCCTATTCTTTTTCCGAAGAATTGCAACAAGAATGGAATTGGCGCCATAGATTCTCCACCCAGCCTGAAATATTGGAATATGCTAACCATGTAGCAGATAGGTTTGATTTGCGGAGATATATCAAATTCCAAACCAGGGTGAGCTCAGTTAGATATGACCAGAACAAACAACAATGGTTACTGAAATCCTCTATGAAGGAAGAATTTCAAGGCAGGTTCTGTGTGATGGCTACAGGGACTCTGTCATCGGTGAATGAACCAAAATTTAATGGAATCAAAGATTATCAGGGTGACTGGTACATAACTGGCAGATGGCCTCATAGTGGAGTAGATTTTTCGGGTAAAACTGTTGGTATCATAGGAACTGGCTCCTCCGCAGTGCAAGCAATACCAGTAATAGCCAAAGAAGCTAAACATTTAACCGTTTTCCAAAGGACTGCAAACTATTCCATTCCAGCGAAGAACCGACCTTTGATTGATAGCGAGGTGGAAGATGTAAAAAACAGGTATTCTGAAGTGAGGGCAGAGGCAAAATCAAACCGCGCGGGAATAGCATTTTTGAAGGCTGGGATCGATTCGGCTCTATCAGTTTCGGAAACAACCAGAACCCAAGAATATCAGAGGAGATGGGACGAAGGGGGGACAGGTTTTACAGCTGCTTATTCTGATATTGGGACTAGCGATAAAGCTAATTTCACGGCGGCGGAATTTGTTAGAAATAAAATACGGGAAACAGTTCAAAATACTGAAACTGCAGAACTGCTTGCCCCGACAAATACCATTGGTTGCAAACGGCTATGTGCTGATACTGATTATTATGAAACTTATAACCGTGCCAACGTGACTCTCCTTGATGTCAATTCTGATCCCATCCAAGGCCTGGTGGAAGAAGGCATTCAAACAGAAAAGAAGATTTATGCATTCGACATCATAGTTTTTGCTATCGGGTTTGATGCTATGACTGGAGCTCTACTGTCGATGAATATAACCGGAAAAGATGGATGCAATCTGAAAGAAATTTGGTCAGAAGGACCAAAAAGCTATCTTGGATTAAGCATGTCAGGATTCCCAAATATGTTCACTATAACGGGGCCTGGAAGCCCTTCTGTCCTCTCCAACATGATGACTTCAATTGAGCAGCATGTGGAATGGATAAGAGACTGTATAAATTATATGGACCTAGGTGGCCACTCTGAAATCGAAGCAGAGTTAACTGCTGAAAAATATTGGGCTAACCACGTGGAGGAAATTGCAGGAAATACTTTGAGATATACTTGTAATTCATGGTATGTGGGAGCCAATATTCCTGGCAAAAAACGAATCTTCATGCCGTACGCTGGGGGCATACCACCATATCGAGAGTACTGTGATGAGGTAGCAAAAAACGGCTACGATGGATTTAAAATCTCATAGGAACAAAGAAAAGTGACCTTCTCACTTGCAATAAATTTAGCCTTTAGGAGATGGTCAGATTTTAGTGGTCGGTCGACCAGAGGCGAGATATGGTTTTTCATTTTATTTGAAACGATTTGCGGTTTGCCTTTATTTATTGTTGACGCTGTTTTATTTAGTTCCCTACCCTTTTACCCTCTGACTACGATGTTTTGGATTGTGATGCTATGCCCTACTTTTTCAATAAGTGTAAGGCGTCTTCATGATCAAAACAAAAGATGGTGGTGGTTGCTTTTATGGCTAATACCTGTTGTTGGGTGGGCTACCATGATAAAAATTTATTGCAGCCCCACTTCAGCATATTGATAAAACCACTAGGCTATAGCTGATAAATTTCCTCGGCATTTTTTGAAAACAATCTTTCAATTTCAAATTCCGAGTAATTCCTAGTTATCTCGCGATAGGCCTTAACTACGTCACCATATTCACTCCACAGGCTGTCGATCGGCCAATTCGTGGCGAATAGAGATCGGTTCACTCCAAAAAGTTCGATGCATGTTTCCACATACGGTCTGATAGATTCTGTAGTCCAGTTATTGTCGCCCATACCAAGCCCCGATATTTTGCAAAAAATGTTGTCAATATTTGAAATTCTTTCCATTCCGGCCTTCCAATTGTTGAAATATTCAACGGTTCTCTTTTCAGGAAACCCCGCATGGTCTAGGACTATTGTTATATTAGGGTAGGTTTTGGCCAGGTCTGCAAGATTTTCCATGTCTTGCCATTGTGCCGAGATACTTGAAATAAGGTCGTATTTCTCAAGCAAACTGTATCCACGTCTAAATTGGTCACTCACCAGATATTCTCCATGTGAAAAATCACGGATACCTTTGAAATTAGGGTATTCCAAGTGACGTTCGATTACAGTGTTGGCTCCTGTATCCCTGAGGTCAACATGCCCAACTATAGCATTCGGTATTCCTGTTTTTTGATAAACCTCTTGCAACCATTTAGTTTCTTCCACTGGGTTTTTCGAACCTATAGCTGCCTGAACGTGTACAGCTTTAGTTACTCCGTGTATTCGTGAATCTGTTAGGAAGTCTTCTGCGAGATAATTTTTGGATCCCAATATTCGGGTTTGTGCTCCCAGGAATGGATGGTCTTCATCTGGTTGCCAATGGCCGTAGTAAAGTGTGGGATGTTTCATATCATAAAAGTGGACGTGCGCATCCACGAATTTTAATCCATCGGGATTCATACCGTGGCCCCTCCATCCACCACCAGATGACTTCCTGTGATGAAAGATGCCTCATCCGAGGCTAGGAAAAGGGCTGCATAAGCTACTTCTTCAGGTCTGCCTACCCTTTTGAGGAAGCTATCTTGTCCTGCTTTTTCGAGGAATTCATCTCTGTCGGCATTTTCGAAGGCTATATGCCTTTCTGTGGCGGGGGGGTATATAGCCCCTGGGCAGACTGCGTTCACCCTTATATTAAATTCTGAAAGGTCCATAGCAAGACAGCGGGTCAGCTGAAGCAAGGCTCCTTTCGAAGCGTTATATGGGACAAAAGCAGGTTGGGCTATAAATCCACTTACAGAGGCGATGTTTACTATGTTAGGAGAGGTAGATTCCTTCAAGTATGGTAACGAGTGTTTTACAGTGTTGGCGGCTCCAATAACATTAACCCCGAACACTGTTTCCCAATCCTTGTACCCAACATCTTCCACCTTTCCGAATATAAATGCAGCAGCGTCGTTGACGAGGATATCGATTCCATCTAGGAAAGATGACGATTCTTCTATCATTTTGGAGACGCTGTCTTCTGAAGAGACATCTGTGGTTACTGCAGTAGCTTTTCCTCCAGCTGATTCTATCTGAGACAATGTTTCTTGGGAGCCAGATTCATCTATATCAGCTACTACTATTGAGGCGCCTTCTGAGGCGAATATTTTGCATATCGCCCGCCCTATTCCCGACGCACCTCCGGTCACAATCACTTTTTTAGATTCTAGTCTCATAATGTTTTACTCCTACTCAATCTAGATGGAAAACCTCTTCGAGCTCCAACATGGACTGGTCAGGAGCTGAGCTTTTAAGGATTTCAAAATATGGTGACATAAATTCTTGCCAATCAGTGTTAATTTCCTCTGTTTCCATCCCCTCAAGAGACTTAGCGAAAGATTCTCTCGCTTCAAAATAGCCGAACAACAGTCCATCCGTTCTAATGAAAAGGGAATAGTTTCGCCAGCCGTGCCTTAGCAAAGCGGTTTTCATTTCCTTCCAAACATTTTGATGGTGGGTTTTGTATTCTTCTATAAATTCTTCTCGTACTTTCAGTAAAAACCCAACCCTTTTCATCTCTACCTTCCCTCATTCGCCAAATAACAAAGTGCCAGCAATAGATACAAAAGATGTTCTGTTCTGATCTGCTGGGCATTGGTCGTATCCAACGCTGTACCCTCTGCAATCGGTTAAAATTTTTCCCATGAGGTACATGGGAGTAAGTCCACAAATTTTTCTTACATCTGCTTCTTCGGCACTCGTTTCAAAAAAACTGTCAGGATCACCTCTTTCAATACTTGCTAGAGAAATATGATCTTTCGATGCTAGGTTTGCAAGAGATAATTCATCCATAGGGGTGGCGTCGCCAAACTCAGGCCCAACATGTGCTAAATCACCTGCCGCAATCACCAACGTTCTCGCTTTTTTCCGATATTCGGACATCGAGTTAATCACATTCCTAATCGTTTCATCATTGTCAGGCTGCTGTTTGTCAACGATGAATTTCTGAAAAGAACCACATAGTATAGGTAAAAGTTTGAAAGATTTGCCTTTCATGGCATGGTGCAGCCAGGTCAAGGCTAGTTCGATGGAATGTTCTTTGAGATGATGTAATTCCTCATTGTAAGGGTCTTTTCCCGTAATGGCCGTCTCTATCAATTTGATTCCTTCTAAGTCTGTTTCCAGCTCTGAGTAGGGAGTTTGGTAGTTTTGCATTGTGGGGGTTATGGACCCTAACCCACCAGTGTGATCTGTTCCTAAAATGACCACCTGTTCAACTCCGTCCAGACCCTCTTCGCTTTCCCTCCACAACTCTGCATAGGTGGCGTACCCCCTGGCGAAATCAATATGTGGTGATAGTAATCCTTGTAAGACCCCACTATATCTATCGGATTGGCTAGACCGTTTGAATTTGGACTTACTCTCTTCAATAAAAAGGTCTAGATCAGAAGTTGAGGCAGGATATGTTGTGCCTGCAAAAGACATTGGACGATTCTTAGAATTCCGATACTTTTGGAGGGCCTTATTTTTTTCACCAGCGAACTTACCGTTTTCCAATAACAAAGCGTCATCTAATTGTTCAATAAGTTTATAGATTCTTTCTTCTCCTATCGATATTCCTTGGAGTAATAAGCCGCCATTGATAGAGGAGAGTGTTCTTGTCCCGTCAC
>DTSF01000054.1 GCA_012965485.1 Dehalococcoidia bacterium | reverse complement strand
TTGGGAATTCATTTTCTGGATGCCTCGAAGATCGTGCTGAGAACTGACCTGGATGGAGTTCACTGGGATGTGAGTCAGCACAAAGTCTTTGGTGAGGCACTTTCAGGTATGATTGGGCAGATAAAGTCTCGAGGCAAAATCTTAAAATAAAAACATTGCTGTTCCCCCTCCTTGACAAATAATGCTCGCAGGAAAGTGGCAGTTCTTGTTGCATCACGCAATCGCGAGGAATTACTTTGCAAGAGATCAATCCCTTCCATCTCTAGACAGAGTCTACAGCCAGATTTGGTGATTCTTGTAAATGATGGAAAATTAATCTCCAATCAATCTAGAATGCGGTTGGAAACACTTTGTCGTAGAACGAGTCTGAGAATGCTTGAGAATAAGCGGAAGCCAGGCGTCTCAGGTGCATGGAATCAGGGGATTGATTATTTGTCAAAAAGAAAATTTAGGGGTTTTGTAGCGATCTTGGACGATGATGATAGATGGGATTCTGGCCATTTAGATTTAAACTTGAGAGTGGCAGAAACTGGGAACGCCAACGTCGTAATCTCAGGTTTGAGGGTACACGGGCAGAAACGTAACTTAATTACCAAAGTCACAGAGCATGATTTCCTCGTTGGCAATCCTGGCTGGCAAGGATCAAACACTTTCATAGATTTCAGCCTGTTGGTTTCAGTGGGCGGCTTTACAGAGGAGTTAGCTAGTACAAATGATAGAGATTTAGCGATTCGCGTGATGCGTAGCACAAAATCGAGAATCGCATTCACCAGAGATTGGACGGCAACTTGGTACCGTGATTCCAAAGATAGACTTTCTGCCCCACATTCAATGGAAAAGCTGTCCGGACTCAGACATTTCTGGAATATTTATGGTTCCGAAATGACCATGTCTCAGCACGGATTGTTTTTTGACCGAGCATTTAATTTATTTGGATTTTATAGGACTGAAATTACTGAATATGAGTAGGGCACCCAAAAGCAGCTTCGAGAAGATTCTAGGAAAACAGCGGAACATCGACAGATCGTTACCTTTTTGGAGAGTCTGGTACAAAATCCGAGCTTCGTGGAGACATATGCGCGTTTCAAAGTTAGCAACACGTTTGCTCGGAAGACAATATCAGCGCAGTCGAGACATGATTGAAATTGATATTACATATCTTTGCAATTTGCATTGTTTGAATTGTAACAGATCCGTATCGCAGGCACGGGAGAGTCTGCACATGCCAGTCTCCACGATAACCCAATTCGTTGAAGATTCTATTTCACGCGGCAAGGAATGGCGCCGTATCCGGATTCTTGGGGGGGAACCAACATTCCATCCAGATTTCCACAAGATTATCAAAGAATTACAACTTTATGGCGAGATGTACCCTGATTGCATTATTGAAGTTGTGACAAATGGCAATGGAGCCCGCGTCAAACACGAACTGGCGCAACTACCGAGGGAAATCTGGATTGATAATTCCAATAAGAATTCTCATATACAGCCTCATTTTGGCCCATTCAATCTAGCTCCAGTAGACGATCCTCTATACAACAATACAGATTTCTCGAATGGTTGTGCCGTGATGCAAGACTGCGGTATGGGACTTACCCCAACTGGATATTATCCCTGCGCAGTCGCTGGTGGAATCGACCGTGTACTGAAAGCGAATTTAGGAGTGCAGACATTACCAGATGATGAGGATAATATGACCAAAGCCGCTTCAGAATTATGCAAATTGTGTGGAAGATTTCGTGATGGGCACTACATACCAGAGGTACTCCGCCCTGAATTGACAGAGGAGAAAATTTCAGAGACATGGGAAGGCATCTATGCACGTTGGCACGAGGAATCTGAACGCTCTGAAGGTTTTGAGGTTTAATACGAAAGATGACCTCTATTCCACCAAGACCAAGAAATCCGATAGAGCTCAATCAAAGGTATCTTCGAACTATTGTTGCACCCTCAAAAAATGTAGTTGATGAATTACAGGTAATTGTAGGAGTAACAACACATGGCGACAATCTCAATTTGGACCGATGCCTAAGCAGTATAGCGTCTCAAAAAACAGACTTTAATTTTGGGGTCGTGCTTATGGTCGACAGGATTGGAGAGGAGGTTTCATTGGGTGGGATCCCTTCATCTATGAATGAGTCATTATGGATCTTGCAAGGTAATTGTGGGAGCTCAGCAGGAGCACGGAACACAATTCTTGAGTTTGTAGAAAAGGAAGTGACAAACGCTGAATGGGTTGCACGTATGGATGGTGATGATCGATTTGCCACAGCCACGTCCCTTGACGTCGCCGTCAAAGCTGCAGAAACGACAAACGTCAATTACGTCATAAGTGGCAACAACGTCCTCGATAATAAGGGTAAGATAAAGCGCGTAAATTATGCTTCCGATAATCTGAAAAATCCCCAATGGGTTTTAGATAGATTGGAATCTATGGCAAATTACACTGCCCAGAACGAGATTCCGTCTTGCAATTTATTGGTTGCAGCAAAGTCAGGAATAAGATATCCGAACATGAGTAGCGCCGAGGATCACTGGTTGGTGGTTGATCTTCTGATAAACAAACCCGAACAGGTCACTATAATTCCCGAACTATTGTTCACAGATTATACCGAGAATGGCGAGGTTTCACAAATTGAGAGGACTAGAGGAAGGCATCATAGTTCAAGAGTTGACCTTGCAAATGCGGCAAGGAAATGGGTTGAAGTCAACAGAAAGAAGGGTACGGTACTTGGACTTGGTCAGGAAGGAATTGTTCGTCTGTATTCAGGTCAGGTAACGAAATATTTTTACCCGAATAAAATTGATCCCAAGAAAATTGGATGGTTTTCAAAAACTCTGTCGGAATGTGGACCGCACATACCAAATGCTATCTTTAAGAAAAGCCGAACTGATGATACCTATACGGCTAATTACACATGGGAGGCCACAAGCGACTCAAGCGAGATGGACATCGATGAGATTAGGAAATTTCTCTTGTTTTGTCTAAAAAGAAATGTTATTTGTAGCAATATAAAGCGCACCAATTTTCGGACTCTGGGCACCGGCGAACTGGTCTACATAGATATTGGCAAGGAAATCATTCCAATGGATGTCTCTTACTTCAGGGATTCTGCTGCCCGTTTGTATGCAATAGGCGTTTTGGGCTGGTCAGATTGGGAATTATTACGCCGTCCAACTGACCAGGCAAAGCCCAGAATATGGGACAACCTGCCCGGGTTTAGCGAATTCTATGGCAGTATAATTGAAGAGCATCTTCAAGGCGTCATGTCAACTCTTCCTTCAAAGTCTGAAGTAAAGGTAAAAACAGAGAGAAACGACGTCACCCTACTTATCAAAGCGTGTGCAATGGATTCAAGTTATGCTGAAGAACAGATTATACATATCGTGGATCAATTGACCCTGGCAACAGAATTCAAAGAACGGATTCTGGTGATTGATTCATTTGAGGGGCCGTTTATCCGTGAACATGACAAGGGCAACTTGGCCGAGCTCATAGAAATAGCAAAAAATCTCATGTATCGGGGCGTACTCGATAGTTTTTTGATAGTTCCCAAAACCCGTTCTGAAATCAAAATTACCTACACACAATGGTTTGCCTTAAGCTGTTCTGAAACGCACACGGTGAGGGGCGTACCGGTCTTTTCACAATTATGGGCATTTGACCAAGTCCAATCGAGATATGTTCTACAGTGTGATATTGATGTATTGGTTGGAAAATACGATTCGAAGCATGACGCAGTAGGTGATATGATCACTGCATGTCAGGAAGAAAATATTCTAAGTGTTGGATTCAACATAGCACACGATCCTGACACGGAGTTCAAACCCTATAGGGCTCCCAAGGGAGAGTTTGTGCCCGAAGTCCGTTGCGGTCTGTTGGATTTGAAGCGCATAAGGCGCTGCCTCCCCTTACCCAATAAAACAAGAAATGGAAAATTAACAACCACATGGTATCGTTCACTCCAACAATATCAACATGAGTATGGCCTTTGTTCGCTTAGAGGAGGTGCTCCTTCTTCGTTCTATATACATCCTACAAATGAGAGGAAAACGGACAAAGGTTTTCTGCATAAGGTTCGAGATCTCGTTTCACAAGGGTTAGTACCAGCCTCCCAATGGGATTGTTGGGATCTGAATGGCATTGATAGTGAATGGAAGTATCCCCCTCGGAACGAAGATATCATCTTATTTGCCCGAGGAAAAGATACTAGTACAAACAGGTTAAAACGATTTGCAGAAAGTTTGGCTGTTCAGGACGACCAAGATTTTGGAGTTATTGTAATTGATGACGCTTCTGATACCATGAAACCATCGGATTTGTACTCCAAACTAGAGTGGCTCGGTGAGCGTCTGACCCTGATTCGCAACAATGCGAATCGTGGCGGGATGGTGAACCACGTGGATGCAATAAGCCAATACTGTTTCAGAAAAACGTCATTAATCACGGTCCTGGATTTAGATGATGCACTATTTGGAAGAAATGTAATTAGCAAATTAAAGAAATTGAGGGAAAGAGGGCATGATGTCATACTAGGGGCCCCTTTTCGTCCGGACAGTCCAACTGCAGTATATCATCCCTTCTTTGACAAACCACGTGAAAAATGGGGAGGGGATGTATGGATACATTTGCGCAGTTTTACTAAAGAGATATTTGACAAAGTTCCAATCGAATACTATAAGATAGAAGAATCTTGGATTGACAAATGTACTGATTATGCCACTATGGTGCCAATAGTTGAACTGGCAAAGAACCCAGTTTACCTTCCTGAATATATGTGTTGGCATAACAGAACCACTAAAATGAATCCAGAAAGTCGAATGGAGCATGACTGGACAATAAAGAAAATATTAGCAAAACCTAGGATGAAATAATTCCAGCCTACAGAAGAAGATTGTTAGACGATTAATAGAGCCGGAGTAAAAAAACTACATCAGCGGAAGTTTT
>DTSF01000053.1 GCA_012965485.1 Dehalococcoidia bacterium | reverse complement strand
TTTGAACTTTTCGAGACCGGACACAATTTAATGAAAATGAAAGGGTGCTTACCTTCTCTTCGCAATGCAGGAACATTTGAAATTAATGACAAACTTGAGGCAGACCTTCTCAACTGGGGAGTGGATTCTGCCGATTTTGAAGGAAAAGCTCATAACGTTAGAGAAGCTCTTCAAAAACAAAAAAAGAAATTAGGTTCTAAAAGAGGTTTTAAACATTTTGAGAAAATGCCAGACGCTTGGCTTACAGATGCTTTTCATTTTAATGTTTTTCCGGGCACGTCCATCACCTTCACAGCTGAGGTTGTCTCTCTTCAGAGGACCGAACCACATCCGACCGATCCAAATAAATGTATTTATGATCATTGGCAAATGGCTTTGAAAGCAGATAATTCCGACAGCCCTGAAACTAACCCTACGATGTTAGTATCTAGTCCCGAAGAAATGGTTGAATGGGAAGAAGTTGAAAAGACAGTGGTAATATTTGGCGAAGAAACACTTAGTGAGGTCGCTGATCAAGATTTGGAAAGATCGAGCGGTCAACAATTAGGTTTTCACTCCCGAGGATTCAAGGGTGCTTATTTGTCTGGTCAAGAAAATCGTGTGCAGCAATTTCATAACTTCATTGACCGTTATATAAATAAAATATAACTCTCAACTACTGATATAGGATGTTTGAAGCGTGTTTATCCCTATTTCTATTTCCTTGGATTGCAAATACTAAAGCTTCGTATATCCAGTTAGATAAAATATTTTAAATTTTTCTAGTTAATTCAACAGCTTCATGAATTGCGCTCATCATTGAGTTTCGACCACGTACATCGCCGATGAGATGAGTGTTTCGATTTGTTTTTGCTAGGGCTTCAGAAAGATCTCTATTAGGTTGATTGAAACTCACCAAGATTACGGTTTTAGCTTCTATTTTCCGTTTTCGCTCAGTAAACAAGACTCCAATTTCTACCTCCTCTTCAGAAATTCCACGCAAATAATGGCCACCAATAAAATCAAAATCTCCAGACATTAATCGCTCTCTAGCTGCGCCTACTGTGACAGGAGGATACGGAACATTTTGTGCCATTTGTTCCATCCTAGAAACCAGAGTTACATGAACTCCTGCATTTAGAAGTACATCAGCTACTGAGATTGATTCAAATGTTCCTGTATCATCAAATATCACAGACGGTCCTTCTATTTTTGGCTTTTTACCAACACCAAATAGGCTCCAAGAATTATATACATGAGGTAAATCAAACCCTGGTATAGGTTCAGCGGGTCTAGATACCTGAAAACCATCGTCACGCGGTGTTGTTCCTGTAGCTATTATGATTTCATCAGGTGAAATTTCTCTGACCTTTTCTTCATCAACCATTGAGTTTAATTGTACATTAACTCCAAGCTCTTCTATTTCGTCCATTAGATATTGGATAATAGCTCCTAAATCACCACGATGCGGTGCGCTAGCAGCCATTGCTACTTGTCCGCCAAGCCGACGAGAAGCTTCGTGTAACTCTACTTCATGTCCTCTAATAGCTAATGTTCTCGCTGCTTCTAGTCCTGCAAGACCTCCTCCAACGATAAGTATTTTTTTGGAATCAAGTACCTTATCCTGAGGCTCAAAAGGGATAGATTTTTCTTGTGCTGCGGCGACATTTACAACGCAACTTAATGTTGAGCCATTCATTATACGTCCTACACATCCCATATTAGAGCCTACACAAGGTCGAATCTTACGTTCATTACCTGATCGAGCCTTGTTGACTAACTCTGGATCAGCAATAAGCGCACGAACCATAGACACCATACTTCCTTCCCCACTGGCTACAATGGAGCTTGCGTGGTCGAGGGTCATTATTCTCCCTGTAACAATTGTAGGTTTTGAGATTCCAGGAGTAATAACTTTATTCGGTATCATTTCTAACCCTAACGGATCATCTGAAGGTGCAATCAATTTGTGAAACCGCCAATATGCGCCCATATGAAGAGAAATATAATCAACTAGAGGATCAACAATTTTTGCTATTTCGGCGTTGTCTTCTGGTTTAAGTCCACCTGGCACATGGTCTTCATTAGGGATACGAACTCCTACCACAAAAGAGCTATCTTTTACCTCTTCTCTTATTGCATTTATAATCTCAAGTAGAAAACGAACTCGATTATTTAATGAACCACCATATTCGTCTGTACGATGGTTAGTGGCGGGTGATAAAAATTCATGAATTAAATATCCACTGGAAGAATGTATATCTACACCATTCATACCGCCATCACGACATCGTCGTGCTGCTGAAGCAAATGCTGCCGTAATTTCATCAATTTGTCCCTTCGTCATTTCTAAAGGGATAACTCCTGTCATAGGGTTGGGTATAGGGCTTGCTGACCAATTCTCAGGTGCCGCCCCAGCAGGAAAACTTGCCCCAGTGTGATATATTTGTTGGAACAGTTTCATTCCATAGGGTTTTATTGTGGAAGTCATTTTTTCGTAAAATGGGATGCATTCATCTGACCACAAAGGTAATAGACCTGGGGCGCTGGGATGCACATTAGTAGCTTCCAAGGTTGACATACCAACTCCTCCTCGTGCTCGGGCCTCGTGATAAGCAATCAGATCATCTCCAAGAGTCAAAGTTGCATGTGGCGTCCTTACAATACGGTTTGGGATTGTAATCCCTCCTACCTTTATTGGGACAAAGAGGTTGTCATATTGAGCCATTATACTACTTTCTAAAAATTAAGGTTATCGTAAGGATATCATAAAGATTTCTTAGTATGTCTTTATTTCTTTTGATAATGATTTATTGTAAGTTTAATATAATGCATAAACAACAGATAATAGAGATAGGGGTTAATCATGGGAAAAATATTTAAGGATCTTGACCCGGATACGATGGTGCGATCACCAGGTATTACTTATCAGGAACTACTTGATACTGATTCACATGATGTACCGGATGTATTAAGAATCCAATCACCAAAAGATCTTGGACATTCGGAGTTCTCGGTAGACCGTTATATTTCCAAAGACTGGCATGACAAAGAAGTTGAAAGAATGTGGAAAAAAATCTGGCAATTTGTTTGTAGGGAAGAAGATATTCCCGAACCAGGTGACCATTATCGTTATGATATTGCTGGAATTTCATTTCTCATTCTTCGTACAGAGACTGGTGAGATTAAAGCCTATCCCAATTCATGCCTTCACCGTGGTCGGATGCTCAAAGAGTTTGATGGTCACGCTTCCGAAATACGATGCCCTTTCCATGGATTCTGCTGGCATCTTGATGGTTCTTTAAAGCATATACCTGCAGATTGGGATTTCCCTCAGATAGATAAAGAAAATTTTTCTTTACCAGAACTGCCAATCGCTATCTGGGGAGGATTCGTATTTATTAATCCTGACCAGCAATGCGAACCATTTGATGATTTTATTAAGGATATGAAGACTCAGTTTGAACGTTGGGAACCAGAAAAGTTATATAAACAAGCGCATGTTGCAAAAATCGTGCCTTGTAACTGGAAAATCGCACAGGAAGCTTTCTGCGAGGCCTATCATGTCAGCGGAACCCATCCACAAATTTTACGAAGTTTGGGGTGTGTTAATAGTCAGATCGATGTTTGGGATAATTGCGCCCGAGTTATTACACCATCAATGACACCTAGTCCTCTTTTAGATTACGAACTTTCTGATAAAGATATGATGCGTACCATGATGGATCTGCCACCGGAAGCCCAAGTTCCAGAATTACCAGAAGGCATGAGTCCTCGAGAGTTTATGGCGAATAGTAGCAGGGAGGATTTAAGACCTAACGCAGGAAGTAAAGTTGATGAATATTGTGATTCTGAAATGTTAGATAGCCTCGATTATACCTTGTTTCCAAATTTTCACCCGTGGGGTGCATTTAATAAAATAGTGTATAGATTCAGACCCAATGGTAACGATCACCGATCAGCAATTATGGAATGTATTATGCTTGCTCCATTTCAAGGAGCAAGGCCACCTCCAGCTCCTATTCACTGGCTGAAAGAACATGAAAAATGGTCCAGTGCTTTGGGTTTTTTAGGTAAAGTTTTCGATCAAGATTCTTTCAATATGCCTAAGGTACAACTTGGATTAGAGTCTACTTACAAGTCAGGAATCACACTTTCTGGTTACCAGGAAGGGAAGGTTCGTTGGTTACATCACAAATTGACTGAATGGGTGGGAGAATAATGCCTTCTGTAACACATCCATTTAACCCAAATATTTTATATGAGCTAGATAAGGATGGCAACATAAGAGTATCCAATGGTAAAAAATTCGGTGTATTTACTACTGAAGGTAGGCATATTACAGGAGAAATTCGTGAGGCCGATCCACAATTATGTGTGTGGGTCGGAAACAATCCTGATCTTGAACAACAGAAAGCGAGGGATGAACGTTTTACGGAACGCCATGGTTTTAGGAAAAAATAAATATCACGACTTCCAAACCTAAAATTTTATTCTGTCAGTGTCATTTAAACCATAAATATGGTTTATTTCCGGTTATCCTGAAGTAAAGCGACATGTTTACCATATGTGTTATCAAAAGAGCGGCCGCTATTCCGATTGCCCATATAGGATCGCGGTAATTTAAATGTGCCCCGATCAAATATAACCCCACAAGAACTGCGATAGTCCATACACCCATTACCAAAAATGCTTTTAAAGAGATCATATTTTTGTCCTCCTAATTCTCTTTTGCTTAAAATCCAGTTCTACTTTGATTTCGGACTTAAGGACCGATTGACAAGCAAGAATATATCCTTCCTTTAATTGTTCATCATCCAACACATATCCAAAATCTGTAAGTGGTCTAATCTTCCCCTCTAACAATTTACATCTACATGTCCCACAACTTCCGACCCGGCAATAATGCGGCCACTTAATGCCATTCTCCAAAGCGGCTGTAAGTAATTTCTCTCCTCGTCTTACTTTCAAAGTTTTATTGGCATTTACAATATTTGCCACAAAATGCTTATC
>DTSF01000052.1 GCA_012965485.1 Dehalococcoidia bacterium | reverse complement strand
CGCGTGGAGTTCCTGAAGAAGGATAACTCCAAGACATGGACGCTGTATTTTTATGGTGATGGAAAATAATTTATTAAAGGTCTGCTTTCTTTGGAAATAGCGGGCCTTATTTTTCGGTAAGAAAATATGAACAATAGTATTACAGACATTTCAGGTATCACGGTGGGGCATTGGACTAACCTCGAGGCCATAACGGGGTGTACAGCTGTATTGTGCCCGACAGGCTCTTTGGGTGGGGTATCAGTTCGAGGGGCTTCACCTGGTACTAGAGAGACTGATGTGCTAAGCCCGTCCAATCGTGTAGATGAGATTCATGCAATTATGCTTTCAGGAGGTAGTGCTTACGGTTTAGCAGCAGCTGATGGCGCAATGCGCTACTTGGAAGGAAAGGGAATTGGAGTCAAAGTAGGTGGTAGTGTAGTACCTATAGTCCCGTCAGCAATTTTATTCGATTTAGGAATAGGTGAAAGTAAAGTGCGCCCGGATTCAGAAAGCGGATATCATGCTTGTAAATTTGCTTCCTCAGACCCTGTCGAACAGGGGTGTGTCGGAGCTGGGACGGGTGCAACTGTTGGGAAGACCCAGGGACCACAAAAATCCGTGAAAGGTGGGCTAGGCTCAGCGAGTATTGATTTAGGCGAAGGTCTATTAGTGGGCGCATTGGCTGTTGTAAATGCTATAGGGAGTGTACATGACCCAGAAAATGGAGAATTAATAGCAGGGCCTAGAATTAACAAAGCTATGTCTAGTTCAACCGACGACTTAATATATGGCAATTCTTTCAAATTGCCAGATATTAATGGAAATACCACCATCGGGGTTGTAGCAACTAACGCAAAGCTGACCAAAGCTCAGGCTTCACGGATGGCTGCCAGTTCGCATGATGGTTTGGCCTTGGCTATCCGACCATCTCATCTAATTGGTGATGGGGACACTATGTTCTCTATATCCACCGGAGAGAAAGGTGGTATCGACGGCTATGGTGATATGAATCGCATTATCGCAGGAGCTATCCAAACCGTGTCATTAGCGATACTGAACGCCATCAATTTCGCTGAAACTATGGGTGGAATTCCCTCGGTTAAAGATTTGTAATTGCAGAATATTCTGTAACATCAGAATCAATAATTTGTGTGGCTGTGAATGTCAGACCTGCCCGACTCATGGATAACGTAATTTTAAAATAGAGATAATTTTTTTATCAGGGCCTGGCCTTATAATGGTTGCTGTTGTTCGATATAGGGGTAATTTAAAAGGTTAGGTTCTCATGCGCGTGTTGCTAACAAACGATGATGGAATACATTCTCTTGGACTTTGGGCTATAGCGAAATCTTTGGAGGAAATAGCAGATCTTACTGTGGTTGTTCCGGACAGAGATCAGAGTGGCAAAGGGGCTTCTATGACTTTGTTACGCCCTTTAACAGTTGAGAAAATTGATACCCCTAAAAATATGAAATGTCCCGTATATACAGTGGATGGTACCCCTGGGGACTGTGTGATCATGGCGTGTGAATCTTTGTGCAATGATCCTATTGACTTGATTGTTTCAGGAATAAACCAAGGTGCAAATATGGGACTAGATGTTTTTAATTCTGGTACCTTTGGGGCAGCTTTACACGGATTCTTCCGGGGAATAAATTCCATTGCCTTATCTGTCTTTTATAAGCAGGATGTCATATATTCTCCAGCTGCCTTGGTTGGAGCAGAAATAGCTAAAGTAATACACAGCCAAAACTTTGGGTCACCAGTGCTGTTAAATGTGAATCTTCCAGCTTGTGATTTCAAAGATATTGGAGGTGTTGACCTAACCGAATTGGGGCCAAAGGCGTATCTAGAAAACGTGGAAACCGTGGAGAGTGGTAGAAGAACATTCCACTGGCTACGTCATAACAAACCGATGGAAGTTACACACCAAAAGGGAACCGATGTTTGGTCCGTACACCATGATAGGGCTTCTGTCACCGTGGTTAACCCCTACCTAACCACTGATAATAAGACGGAATTAGGCAATTCAGTGCTGAAAAGTTCACTTCGGCGTCTAGGCCTAGCTGGAGCGAACTAGTTTTAAGAGGGTCCGTATCCAGGGATTGTATGTTTTATCAGAAACTCTTCGTTCAAATTGAGACCCAATCCTGGCTCATTGGGAACGTATAAGTTTCCATCGCGGATATCCAATGGCTTGTCTAATAGGCAGTCATACCCGCTTAGATCGTATCTTATGGTCTCTAATTTATAGAAATTGGGGATGGTCATAGAAACCTGTGCACCGGCCATTATGTTAATGGGGCCACTGGCGTCATGTGGTGATACTGGTATGTAGTATGCCTCAGCCATGGTAGAGATTTTCTTTAATTCTGATATTCCTCCGGTCCAAGTAACATCCGGCATTACATAATCTGCTAAATTTTTTTCAAACACTGGTATGAACTCAAATCTAGTGTGAAGTCTTTCTCCTACGCTGATTCTTACGTTGGTGCTATCTCTTACTTGTTGCAAGGCGTGGTAACTTTCCACTGGAACGGGTTCTTCAAACCAATGTATATCGTAAGCTGAAAGGCGATTGGCTAGGTCTATCGCGGTAGGGACATTAAATTTTCCATGAGCGTCAATAAGTATCTCAATACCTGGTCCAACTGCGTCTCGAATTTCTGCCGTAATTTGTTCGGCCCTATAGGCACCTTGTGGACTAATTTCCCCATCCAGATACCCGATGTTTCCACCATTATTGCCATCCCATGAAGAGTGCATCATTGGATCCATTTTGAAGGCAGTATGTCCTGATTCAACAATCTCCTTAGCATTTTCGATTGCCAGGGCAATGTCTTCGCCAGGTTCTGGCGGGTGAGTGTAGAGAGGTATTTCATTTCTAACTGACCCTCCTAAAAGCTGGTAAATAGGCAGATTGACGGATTTACCAAAGATGTCCCACAAGGCAATATCAATTCCACTAATTGCTGCCGTCGTTGCTCCTCTAGTACCGGTGTAGGTGAAAAGTCTAAAAGTGCGAGTCCAAATTTCTTCAATTTTTGTTGGATCCCAACCAATTAGAAAATCCTTCAATTCCATGACATATTTTTGAATTGCTCGATTACCGACACTGCCTGGATAATTAGTGATTTCACCCCAACCGGTAATTCCTTCATCTGTATCAATCTGAACGAATATAAATTCACGTTCGATAGAGGATCTGGGTTTATCTTTTCCTGGGCGGTCGTCCCAGTCCATTTTAATTAGATAGCTTTTCACATCGGTAATTTTCATTTCCAATCCTTCTGTTTGCCTTAAATAGGTTCTTCCCTATGGTCACCATCATAGCTTAATCGTTAAAGGTATATCATGATTCAGTAATATTTAATGTGATAATGAATGCCTCCACCAAATTCTAACCCTAGTACTAATAAATTTATCAATTCTTTCCCCTTTTTTTATGGATGGGTTATTTTATTTGTAGCAGCCTTGGCTCACTTTGCTTCGGCACCAGGCCAGACATATGTTTCATCAATTTTTATTGATCCGATGATTGATGATCTAGGTTGGTCACGCACCACCTTTTCTGGCCTATACACAGGGGGGTCCATGGCAGCAGCAGTATTCATGATTGGTGTTGGAAAAATGTTAGATAAATACGGTGCCAGAAAAACTTTGTCCGTCCTATGTTTGATGATGTGTATGGCTACTATTTGGATGAGTGGAGTGGATTCTCGATGGAAGTTGTTTCTTGGTTATGCCATGCTGAGAACTATTGGTCAGGGTTCCTTTGGATTAGTAGCGACCACTATGGTTTCGACTTGGTTTATACGGATAAGAGGTCGTGCAACTGCGATATCGTCAATTGGAGGAGCCGCGAGTCTTGCAGTTTTTCCCTTTATAGTACATTTGTTAATCGAACGCTTTGATTGGCGAAATACTTGGTTTATTTTAGGTATTGTTGTTTTAGTTGTTCTTTTTATTCCTGCTCTTACCCTTATTAGAAGGAGTCCGGAAGCAGTCGGGCTCAAACCAGACGGGACTGATCATAAAGTTACAGAAGGCAGTGATGAATTAGGAAAAGAGGGGCCGGAAACCAACTTCACTTTGTTTGAAGCACTGAAGACAAAATCGTTGTGGATGTTGGTGCTTGGAAGCACTGCTATGCCATTAATAATGACAGGCCTTATGTTCCATCACGTTTCTATTCTCGGTGCGAAAGGAATTTCACCGGGCTTGGCAGCTGTCACAATGGGGTTGTTTGGGCCCTTAGTATTTCTTGGAAGCCTAGGTTGCGGTTATCTCGCCGATAGAATTCCGAACAGATTTTTGCTAACTGCAGGTCAGCTTACTCTCATGGTGGCAATGCTTTGGACCATAATAATATCTGCGCCATGGCAGGCAATAATTTATATAGTTTTGGCTTCAGTAAGCATGTCCTTAATGAGTACCCCTAATACGGTTATTTGGGCTAACTATTTTGGAAGGGCCTACCTAGGAAGTATCAGGGGATTTGCATCTACAGTTATGGTGGCTTTTTCGGCTATGGGTGCTTTGCCATTTGGATTCATATATGACAGGACAGGATCATATAATAATGCGATTTTTGTATTATTGATTCTGCCTGTAATAGCTGGGATAGCCTATATGCTGGCTTTGGAACCCAAGGTTAAACCCAACGTAAATCGCTCTTAAAAGTGCGTTGTCAGTTGCATCAACAAGGTAAAGGCTTTATCAAAGTTTTCTTCAAATAGCTTTTTGTTCCATTCCCAATCCGTTTTTTCTGTGAGGTCATGGGTGTCGGAAACTACGAATAAACCAACAGATGGAATTGTCAGGTATTTGCAGAGGGCAAAGACAGCAGACATTTCCATGTCGACCCCCAGTATCCCGTCTTTTCTCCAGGTGAGTTCTGTTCCAATCGTTTGTCTATATGGCGCATCGGTACTTACTGTTTTGCCTGCACGATATGGAAGATTATATTTCTCAAGATGTTTGGTAAGACTTTGTAACATATCATAGTTCGGTGAGGCAGCTGCATTTGGCGGAAGATAGTGAAAAGATGTTCCCTCCTCCCTTTCACACAATGTTGGTAAAACTAAATCCCCTACATTCAGAGAACTATCCACAGC
>DTSF01000051.1 GCA_012965485.1 Dehalococcoidia bacterium | reverse complement strand
TGGTTGTTACATTTTGTTAACATTGACCCAATAACAACGTAACAGCCCAATAAGATAATCATAAAGTACAAGACTGTTCTCATTGTTATATCAGTTGAGCCAATAGAGAAAAATGGAGGATTGCTAATATGGCAAACGAATCAGCGGAATTACTTAAGTTAATGAAAGACAACGGGTGCGACATACTGGACTTAAAGTTCACTGATTTACCTGGGTCGTGGCAACATTTCTCTGTTCCCATAAGTGAGGTAGGTGACTCATTAGTTAACGATGGTGTTGGATTTGACGGATCAAGTATCAGGGGATTTCAGTCAATTGACAAATCCGATATGTTGATTGTCCCTGACGCCCATACAGCGAAGGTAGACCCGTTCTTTAAGGGCACAGTGACCTGCATTGCAGATATCAAAGACCCGGTTTCAGGCGAAAACTACACTAGAGATCCGAGAAATGTGGCCAAGAAAGCCGAAGCATACCTAAAAAGTACTGGGATTGGCGATGATTCCTTCTGGGGACCAGAAGTAGAATTTTTCATATTTGACTCAGTAAGATTCGGATATGAGTCAAACCATGGATTTCACGAGGTCAATTCTGATGAAGGAATATGGAACTCTGGAAGCGAGTACATGCTGGATGGAGAAACACTCAATAAAGGCAACAGGCCGAGATACAAAGGTGGCTATTTTCCAGTATCTCCGGTAGATACTGCGCAAGATCTAAGAAGTGAAATGGTAAGAAGCCTTGTAAACAATTTTGGTATGAGGATAGAGGCCCAGCACCATGAAGTAGGTACTGGAGGTCAGGCCGAAATAGACATGCGGTTTGGCCCTCTGTTACAAATTGCCGACAATGTGATGATATATAAATATGCAGTCCGTAATGTTGCCAAACAACATGGAAAGGTAGTGACTTTCATGCCCAAGCCGCTATTTAATGATAATGGGACAGGTATGCATGTCCACCAATCAATATGGAAAAATGGAGAACCTTTATTCGCCGGAAACGAATACGCCGGACTATCTCAAATGGCCCTCAACTATATCGGTGGTCTAATAAAGCATGGAAAGGCCTTAATGGCATTGGCAGCCCCAACAACGAATTCCTACAGAAGGTTAACACCAGGGTTCGAAGCCCCAACAATTTTGGCGTTATCAGCTAGAAACCGGTCAGCTGCATGCAGGATCCCAATGTATTTCAATGACCCTGGTGCAAAAAGAGTAGAATTTAGATCGGCAGACCCAACTTGTAATCCTTACCTTACGTTTGCTGCTATGTTGATGGCAGGACTCGACGGGATAGAGAACGGCTACAGCCCAGGGGAGCCGCTTGAACAAGACCTTTTTGAGCTGTCTGCTGAAGAAACAGCAGCTTTCCCTCAAGTGCCGGGAAGTCTTGATGAGGCTCTTAAAGCTTTACAGGATGACCATGAATTTTTACTCAAGGGCGGGGTATTCACAGAAGATGTCATTGAAAATTGGATAAGTTTTAAGACTGAAAATGATGTTGATCCAGTGAGGTTGCGACCGCATCCATATGAATTCCACCTTTCATTCGATGCATAATTGACCCAGTTATTCTAAAATGCATCACTCTTTTCCTGGAGCGGCGCATTTCTATTTTTGCCGGTAGCCACGAGTGAAATTTGTTTGACACTTTTTTCACAAATCATTACTCTTTAATGCCTATATTTTCCCTAATTACAAGAATAAATAGAAGACATCAAACCCCTCCTAAAAGGATTTCCCAATGTTGGAAAGAAACAGTGAGGCAGTTGAATACGTTCTCCGAGAAGCCAGAGAAAACGACGTAAAGTTCATACGGCTCTGGTTTTCCGACATATTGGGAAATATTAAAGGGTTTGCTATCACGGTGGAAGAGTTAGAGAATGCCCTTACGAGAGGCATGGGGTTTGATGGATCTGCAATTGAAGGATATGCCCGGGCAGATGAAAGAGACCTATATGCCCTACCCGACCCGACCACTTTTAGTCTTTTACCTTGGAGACCCAAAAAAAATGCCGTCGCCAAGATGTTTTGCGACATCATCACACCGGATGATAGGGAATTTGAAGGAGACCCTCGGTCCGTTCTCAAAAAAACACTTGGCCGAGCATCGGAGAAAGGTTATACCTATTATGTTTCTCCTGAACTTGAGTATTTTTACTTCAAGGATTCAACCTCAACGGTAGGGTTAGATAACAGTGGTTATTTTGATCAAAATTCTCCTGACGTAGGCACAGATCTAAGACGAGATACGGTTCTAACGTTAGAAGAACTAGGTATACCAGTAGAATCGAGCCACCACGAATCAGCACCAAGCCAACATGAAATAGACTTGCGACATACTGATGCTCTAACAATGGCTGATTCTGTCATGACATATAGGTTGGTCGTAAAAGAGATAGCAATGAGCAAAGGGTATCACGCTTCTTTTATGCCTAAGCCGGTAGCTGAAATTAACGGCAACGGAATGCATACCCATATGTCCCTCTTTAAAGGGGATGAAAATGTGTTCTATGGAGAGGAAGATGAGACTCACCTATCAAACATAGCAAAACATTTCTGCGCCGGACTTATGAAACACGCCAGAGAAATAACTCTGGTAACGAACCAGTGGGTCAATTCTTACAAAAGGTTGGTTCCGGCATATGAGGCACCAACTTACATAACATGGGCGGAGGTCAACAGATCGGATTTAATAAGAATTCCCTCCTTTAAACCCGATCGAAAATCCTCTAGAAGAATTGAGTATCGAGCACCCGACCCATCTTGCAACCCGTATCTGGCCTTCAGTGTAATGCTTGCAGCTGGGTTGGAAGGTATCGACAATAAATATGAGATGCCCGCCTCGTTAACCAAGAGCGTTCATGAGATGTCGGAAGAAGAAAGAACTTCTCTTGGGATAGAGTCTCTACCTGGAAATTTATGGGAAGCTATACAGGTGACCGAGGAGAGTGACCTGGTCAAAAAAACCTTGGGCGACAGTGTATTTAATAGTTTTATTGAGAACAAAAAAATAGAGTGGAACAGGTATTCTTCACAAATTTCAGCATATGAAATAGAACGGTACCTACCCATTCTTTAATGAATATGCAAGGCAATGCATTGGCAAATAGATGAAATCACAATATGAAAATACGAATTTAAAAAAATCCGTTAAACAAGGGCTTTATGACCCCGTATTTGAGCATGATGCCTGCGGGGTTGGAATGGTTGCCAACATAAAAGGAAAGAAGTCTCATTCCATAATTTCACAGGGATTAGAGGCTTTATCTAATTTGGCACATAGAGGGGCTTCAGGTGCTGATCCGGAGACAGGGGATGGTGCCGGAATTCTTATACAAATGCCTCATGATTTCTTTAAATCAGAACTATCATCGATGGGATGCAATCTACCCGACCCGGGCCAATACGGTGTGGGAATGGCCTTTTTACCATCTGACAAACATCAAACAGAATCAAGTAGATCTCTGGTTGAGGAATGTGTTTCGAAACAAGGTTATGACCTTCTTGCATGGAGGCAAGTTCCAGTAGATCCAGAAAAAATAGGTGTGCTTGCAAACCGAGAGCGTCCTTCCATAACTCAATTTTTTGTTACTCCCAAAGAAAGGGCTCCTGAAAACATTGACAGGGATTTGTACCTCCTGAGAAGAACCATTGAGTCTTCGGTCGAAGCAGCCGCTTTAGAAAGTGCTGACGATTTCTATATATGCTCATTGTCTTCGAGTACCATAGTTTATAAGGGCCTGGTGATGGCTGAACAGCTAGAAGATTTTTACAAAGATCTTACTGAATCTAGTCTCATCAGTTCATTTGCTCTCGTACATTCCAGATTTAGTACCAACACTTTAGGCAGTTGGAAACTAGCACATCCATACAGATTCATAATCCACAATGGTGAAATAAACACCGTCCGAGGCAACACCAATTGGATGTCAGCTAGAGAACAGGTTTTCGAATCAACAGATCCAGATCTAAATATAGGTAACTTGATTCCCGTTATTAAATCGGGTCAAAGTGACACTGCAGCTCTTGATAACGCACTGGAACTCCTTCTTGCCACCGGCAGAAGCATAGAACATTCAATGATGATGTTGATACCCGAGGCTTGGGGTGATCACATACCGATGGAACAATCGAAAAAAGATTTCTATGAATATCACTCAAGCATGATGGAAGCCTGGGACGGGCCCGCTCTTGTGATAGGAACGGATGGGATAAAAGTCTGCGCAGTATTAGACCGCAATGGCCTTAGGCCTTGCCGCTACTTAGTAACCACTGATGATGTGTTAGTAATGGCCTCCGAAACTGGCGTAATTGACGTCCCTCCCGAGAAAGTTCTTTATAAGGAGAGAATCTACCCTGGCCGGATGTTTTTATTAGACACACAAAAAGGAGAGCTAGTCAACGACCGCGATTTGAAAGCGGGTTTAGCCGGTTCCAAACCATATGGGGAATGGCTTTCTAATAATAGGATATTTCTAGAAGATTTACCCGAGCTGGTAAAGGCAACCGATGAAAAAATCATCGACATCAAAAAACAACAGAACACATTCGGATACACATTAGAAGATCTGAGAATGATTTTAGAGCCTATGGCCCTAAATGGGTATGAACCAACTGGTTCGATGGGAAACGATGTTCCTCTTGCCTTTCTTTCTGATCATAATCCAATATTGTTCAATTATTTCAAGCAGTTGTTCGCACAAGTCAGCAATCCCCCTCTGGATGCGATACGGGAAGAATTAGTAACCCAAAGAGCTGTACCAGTAGGCAGAAGACCTAATATTTTTGAAGAAACTCCAAAGCACTGTAGAACTCTAAGAATTGACCACCCGATAATGACTGACAATGAATTAACAACAGTT
>DTSF01000050.1 GCA_012965485.1 Dehalococcoidia bacterium | reverse complement strand
GGAAGATAGAGGGAATTTCTATTTCTTTGGTGAACTACATTGTTTTGATTCTCAACTAATTCCAAATGCACGAAGAGATTATTTCGTAACAAATGATTCATTGGATTATTTAGAACATCAATTATTCAAAAAATTCAGCGTAATATTTTGTATAGATCTGGATGTTTATCTCGTGAGTCCGAAATCAGTAGTCGTTCTCATTTTCCCGACCAATCTGGTCAATTGCATTCTGTTTATATTGACAATGTGGAATTGAAAAATGGATTCCCAAATCATGATGTCGCCCCGTTTCAAGGAGTAAAAGTTACAAATTTTGCTCCAACTATGGAAATGCCCGTAATTATTGAAAATCAGGTTGTAAATATGAGGTGGGGTTTGATTCCCTCCTGGTCTCAAAATAAATCGTTCGCTAATAAACTAATCAATGCAAGAGGTGAAACTCTTCTTACAAAACCTTCTTTTAAGAATTTAGTTGATACTCAAAGATGTGTTGTCCCCTCCAACGGTTTCTACGAATGGGATACAGCGAGCAAATTGCCTTATTTTATACAACCAGCAGATGGCTCATTAATGAATTTTTGTGGCTTGCATACTTTATGGATGGATGAAAATAGACGACCGGTGAACACCTTTACCATTATTACCACAAAATCCAACCAAATCATGTCTGAGATACACCACAGAATGCCGGTCATATTGGAGCTAGGAAGCGAGTATAAATGGCTGAATCGGGCTAATAATTTTGCAGCAGTACAAAATTTGGTAAAACCCATCGGTGATTCTTCAATATCAATCACCCCGATAGACAAAGTAAGCTAATTCACAACTGAATGGTCAAACAATCTCCACTTTAGTGGGGGCACCTTAAATCAAATTTGTTTGACAACAGTCAGAAAAATTGGCCGATAAGCTTGATCTTACTTATTGGGACTCCTATATGTCCACATACAGAATCGGACAAGCCAGGCTCAGCAGCACAGCGACAGGATTGGAGTGTGTATAATCCATCTCAAATTACTAACCAATGAGGCTGCACAAAGCAACCCCTGACTGAGTAAATATAGCTTAAACACTCATATGATAATTTTAAACGTAATCGTCAATTCATTTAAATCTCAATCCGACACTGGAGAGTGATCCATGACAAATATGAATCTAACCAAATCAGTTATCATAGATTGCGACCCTGGAATAGATGACGCCGCTGCACTGTTTATGGCCTTGGCTAGCGATAAGTTAGATGTGGTTGCGCTAACGACTGTCTTTGGAAACGTTGGTCTAGATCAAACCACCATCAATGCTTTAAAGATATTGGAGGTTTCAGGAAATGAGAAAATTCCAGTCTACAAGGGGGCCGGCCGGACCTTCGATTTCAAAAACCCCGTAGACGCGAGGCATATTCACGGAAACGACGGATTAGGCGACGCCTCCATACCCGAACCTTCAATTTCGCACAAAGCAAAACATGCTGTTAACGCCACCATCGACATCGCAAACGAATATGACGGGAAAATTACATATATTGCCCTCGGCAGGCTTACAAATCTCGCCCTTGCTTTAAGTTTGGACCCAACCTTAGTCGACCTTATCTCTGAAGTCGTCGTCATGGGAGGCGCGATACATCAGCCGGGAAATGCAACGCCGGTTGCAAGTGCCAATTTGTACGGGGATGTAATGGCAGCAGCTGTTGTCTACGCCTCTGGATTAAACATTGCTCAAATTGGACTAGATGTATGCAATAAAGTCGAAATATCCGTGCTAGAGCAAGAAAAGATATGGAACCTTGGATCCCCAGTCTCTAATTTCCTAAAGAAAATCACACCTTTTATTCAATCTGCTTATGGGAAAATTGGGCAGGCCAAAGAAGGAGCCGTAAGATACAACGATATGCCAGCCGTTGGCTACGCGATTGATGACAGCTTGTTTACATGTGAGAGATTAAAGATAGTTATAGAGACCGAGGGTAAATACACAAGGGGTCAAACAGTAGACGGCAGCCGAAGAAATTTTATAGATGATGCTAATTTAGTCAATGTTGCCCTGGAAGTGGATGATGTCAATCTTAAGAAACTATGGTTTAAAACCATATCAAGTTATTAAGAAAGTTCCTTTTACCCGAAGTTCGCGAGAAAAGGAGTCGGGGCGAATTTTGAAAAAATAATCATGAATGCTGAAAAGGCGATACCTACAGCAAGTTGCCATCGGGACCCGATAAGCTGAATTCTATCCATGAGCCCCAAAGCTACAGCCAAACACATACCACATATTAATCCACTAATAACTCCAAAAATACCGTGTGTGAAAGCATTTGTCGGAGCTAGGACAATAGCGTCAAGAAAGAAATAGAAAGCCTTATTTAATTCAATCACCCCAATAGAGACATTCATAACAAACATTCCCATCGGAAGCAGGAGTCCGGTCATAAACGGAACAAAAATACCATACAAAAGTCCTATAAATATCCATATGAAAATATTTCTGTTCAGGTAGCCTTCCCCTATTATTACTTTTACCAGGATATATGTTAATAAGGCCCCTGCGAGAAAGGCCGGTATCCCGAGATATGTGGATGGTAGCCAACTCATATGTATGGGATCTTCCCATCTGACTTTCTTCTGAACAATGTCTGAAATGAAGAACCTAGCAAAGCTAGAAGCGCCCCCGCATAGTACAGCGATGGCTATAAATTTCCCTACACTAGAAAGATTGGTTATTCGACTGAAATAGATATTTGATTTAAGCATTGATGTTCGGATAGATTGTCAGTTTAGCTGGCTCATTCAGCAAGAACCCCATCGAGAATCAATTCATCAGCACGATGGCAACTTACATAATGTCCATCCGTAATTTCCTGCAGAACAGGTGTCTCTGATTTGCATTGTTCGGTCGCATAGGAACAACGGGGATGGAAGTAACATCCGCTAGGAGGATCTGCAGGGTTTGCAACCTCCCCTTGTAAAATTATTCTCTCTGATTTTGCTCTAGGGTCTGGTTCTGGCACAGCCGAAAGTAGTGCTGCTGTGTATGGATGTTTGGGCGTGGAGAAAAGCTCGTCCGTGGGAGCCATTTCAACTAGTTTCCCAACATACATCACTGCCACTCTGTCGCTTATATGCTTAACGACACTCAAATCGTGAGCCACAAACAGATATGTTAAGCCTAGTTCTTCCTGGAGATCTGCCATAAGATTCAAAACTTGTGCCTGCACAGAAACGTCAAGCGCTGATACTGGTTCGTCTGCAACGACCAATTTTGGATTTAGTGCCAATGCTCTTGCTATACCGATCCTTTGCCTCTGACCTCCACTAAATGCGTGAGGGAACCTTCGCATATATTCTGGCCGTAGCCCCACCATTTCTAAAAGCTCAGCGACTCGTTGCTCACGATCGTGTTTTGATCCTATATTATGAAGTAGCAGTGGCTCGCCAATTGTGTCCAGTAATGTCATCCTGGGATTCAACGACGAAAAGGGATCCTGGAAGATCATTTGAATGTCGCTTCTTATTTTCTTTAACTCAGCTCCCTTTAACATTGCTATGTCAACCACTTCGTCCTCTCCGGTCCTAAATAGGATCTCTCCGTTTGTCGGATCGACCGCCCTTAAAATACAGCGCGCAGTCGTTGTTTTTCCACATCCGCTTTCACCAACCAAACCTAGCGTCTCTCCGTCATTAATGTGAAAGTTAACACCATCAACAGCTAGAATTTTTCCGACCTCTTTTTTTAGAAAACCTTGCTTTATCGGGAAGTGTTTCTCAAGATCGGAGACCTCTAATAGCCGTTCTTCCGGTAACCTGGATTCAGTAGTTGTCATCTCTTAATCTCCCTCATCGTAAAGAAAACAGCTCACCTGATGGACAGGTCTGACTTCCTGTAGAACTGGAATTGAAGCATCACACCGACCCGGCATAAAGAAATCGCATCGAGGTCCAAAGGCACATCCTTGGGGTCTATCGTAGGGATGTGGAACAGTTCCGCTAATGGAAGCCAGTCTCTCCGACGAATCTGATCTTATTTTAGGGATGGATTTCAGCAGTGCCTTGGTATATGGATGTTGAGGATTGTGAAAAATATCGTCTACTGGAGCGCTCTCAACTACCTCCCCCAAATACATGACTGACACGTGATCCGCCATTTCGGCGATGACACCGAGATCATGCGTAATCAAAATAATGGCCATTCCATTGTCACTCTGTAACTCAGACATAAGTTCAAGCAATTGAGCCTGGTTGGTGACATCCAAAGCCGTGGTCGGTTCATCGGCGATCAATATTATAGGGTTAGAAACCAAAGTCATCGCTATCATGGCCCTCTGCCTAAGCCCACCACTTAATTGAAATGAATAGTCCTTGAGGCGACTATCAGCTAGTGGTATCCCTACTGCATTTAAGGCATGTATGGCAATCTCTCTTGCACCTTCCTTGCTTACGTCCTGGTGCAATCTTATGGCCTCAATAATTTGGTTCCCTATTGTATGCACCGGACTAAAGGAGGTCATGGGTTCCTGAAACACGTAGGCGATCTCACCACCCCTGATCGACTTAATTTCGGAACTGTTAGAGTCCATGGTTGCGATGTCGACGACTTCCTCGCTGCTTTCACCCATATTTCTACGAAATAAAATCTCTCCACCTACAATTTCGCCTGGTTTGTCTAATATTCTCATAATAGACCTTGCAGCCACACTCTTACCACAACCACTCTCTCCGACAATTCCAAGAGTTTTGCCCGGCATTACCTTGAAGCTGGCACCATTCACCGCAACAACAGTCCCTTCTTCGAGGGGAAAATGCGTTTCCAGGTTTTTAACCTCTAATATGGGTTGGTCACTGCTCGTCATTGCTTCACACTCCTTATCCGTATGGGTCCGCTGCGTCTCTTAAACCATCACCCAGAAAATTGAACGCCAAAACGGCTACAACAACAAATGCAGCCGGGATTAGTTGCCACGGAGTTAGCGCTATCGTCTGTACGTTTTGTGCTGCCTGCAACATTACGCCCCAGCTGATGGCTGGAGGACGCAAACCTAAACCCAAAAAACTAAGTGATGTCTCGCTGATTATTATAAAGGGAATCATCAAGGTAGAAGAAGCTATTATATGGCTCATAAAAGAGGGCACCATGTGTCTAA
>DTSF01000049.1 GCA_012965485.1 Dehalococcoidia bacterium | reverse complement strand
ACCGGTTTTACCATCTAGAGCAATTAATGAGTCATTGATCAAGATGATGTTACCGCGCTCTAAATTTGGAGTCTTGCCAGAATTCCATTTTATATTACCTTGCAAGTCGACACAGGTGATTCCTTGCTTTTTGGCTCTTTTCATTTCATCCTCAATCAACTTGAAGTCCCTACTGGGTAGTAGATGAACACGATCCCAAAATGCTAGAGGCCAATCTTCTGGAGCCCATCTCTTCACGTACTCTAGGCTTGGGCCTAATTGAAGACCGTCTATGTATTGTTCTTCATCTAAAACATAGTCGGGTTTCAATGTAATTCTGAATTTATATTCTCTGGGTTTATCTATAGGGACCCAAATTGGAGACTCGTCCTCAAAATAGTCGGAGATTATGGTGGCCGAGGCGGTCCAGCATTTTCTGTTCCTGTCAAAAAATAAAACTCGGTCTTTTGCCTGCATTCTCTGGGCCCGCCTTTTATATTTGGCGCTCATGCCAAATACTTTGTAGCCCTTTTCCCGTGTAATAGTAGAATTTTCGCTGTTGTCCACAAACATCCAGTAATTGGATCCCATCTTTCCCCCCCCTATTTTCTTGACTTTGAGATTGCTATGTTAATTTTAACAATGGGAGTAATTTTAACAACATTGTACATCTGTTTCACAGGGTATCTTTTTAGAGGATGCGAGCTTGTATGATGAACGTATAAAATGACTGTTGAGTTGTGATGGTTATCAATAACTATACAGGTTAGATCGGCTAATTTTCATGAGCGGTTTTTCAGCGATAATTTTAGGTGCAGGTACTGGAAACAGAATGCATGGCATCGATAAAATAATGACCACTATTTGTGGGCTGCCGGCGATATTGCATTCTGTTAATGCATTTCTTAGAACGGGAATTTTTGGAACAATGACAGTAGTGGCAAATGCTCACAATATTTCAAAGCTCCAACATTTGATGTCTAGTCCCGAATATCGCACGGTTCAGGTGATTCTAGGGGGTATTCGGAGACAAGATTCCGTTAAAAATGCTCTGACTACTATCAATGCTGTCGACTATGTGGTGATTCATGATGGTGCTAGGCCTTGCGTATCTTCTGATCTTATAGGCCGCGCTGTTAAGGCGACTCGAACCTCAGATGCAGCGATACCTGTGCTTCCAGTTACAGACACAATAAAGATAGTAAGAGAGTTCAGGGTTGTGTCAACTGTGGATAGATCCAATATTTTTTCGACCCAAACTCCTCAGGTCTTTAAATATTCTAATATAGCTAAATTTCATAAAATGTTTACTGATGATGTTACAGATGACTCATCGCTTGTGGAGATCTCTGGTGGTGATGTTGCTACCTTTGCGGGAGATCCCGAAAATATAAAAATAACAAATCCGATAGATATTGAAATCGCAGAAACTATTTTGCAGAGACGTAAAAATCTATGAACACAATTCGCACTGGTATTGGAATAGATATACACCGGTTGCAAAAAGGCGAGACCCTGATCTTGGGGGGATTGGAAATCCCTTCTCAATATGGTTTGCTGGGACATAGCGACGGTGACGTCCTGATACATTCGATCATAGACGGGTTTCTAGGTGCAGCAAATTTAGGTGATATAGGCCGGCATTTTCCTTCGAACAATCCAGAATATAAAGGAATGAGTAGCGGAAAATTACTAGAAATTTCTTTAAATAAGGTTGTAGATGAAGGATGGAAGCCTGTGTTTGTGGATGCTACAATTGTGGCCGAAAAACCACTGCTTGCAGAATTTATACCACAAATGACATTTAACATAGCGCAGGCCATCAATTTAACTCAAAGAGACATCAGTATTAAGGCAACTACGGCTGATGGTTTAGGGTATATCGGTAGGGGAGAGGGTATTTCCTGCCAGGCTATAGTCACTATCCAAAAATCAGAATGAGACTGTACAACACACTACACAGGGTAGTAGAGGAACTTGTTGTAGAAGACAATACCGTTAACATGTATGTGTGCGGCATAACTCCTTACGCACCTTCTCATTTGGGCCATGCCATGTGTGCGATAGTTTTTGATGTCATAAGACGATATCTGGAATACAAAGGATATAAAGTCCATTTCATACAAAACTTTACTGATATAGATGACAAGATGATAACCGCCGCCAATGACGAGGGGATTGAAGTGTCAGAATTGGCAGAACGAAACATCCAAGCTTATCTTTCAGAATTGAGACGGTTGAATGTGCTTCAGGCTTCAGATTACCCGAGAGCTAGCCAAGAGATTAGTTCCATAGTAGACGTCATTTCTGATTTGATTGAGAAAGACTATGCCTATGCAATTTCTGGCGATGTTTATTTCAGGGTAAAGAAAAATGAGGACTATGGGAAGTTAAGCAGAATGAATGTCGACGAATTGTTAGCTGGTGCGAGGTTGGCAATAGAGGAAACTAAAGAAAACCCTGCAGATTTCGCCCTGTGGAAAAGTCAAAAAACTGGAGAACCGGCCTGGGATAGCCCTTGGGGGCAAGGACGTCCAGGGTGGCACATAGAATGTACCGCCATGTCGTTAACGTATCTTAATAACAGAGTTGATATTCATGGCGGTGGCCAAGATTTAGTGTTCCCACATCACGAAAATGAAATTGCTCAATCAGAGTCTTACACGGGGGTTGAGCCTTTTGCACGATATTGGATGCACAATGGCACTTTGGGCTATGGTGAAGAAAAAATGAGCAAATCCTTGGGAAATGTATTTTCCATTGGAGAAGCTTTAGAAGAGTTCTCTTCTGACGCCCTTAGGATGTTTTTCCTAAGTTCACACTACAGGACGCCATTAGTGTTTAGCGGTGAATCCGTCAAAGGGCAACAACGCGCCATCGAAAGGTTGAAATCTGCATTGGGATCCTCTTCAGGCGATGGAGCTGCCCTTAAGGCGGCTGGTTACCGGGATAGGTTTGAATCGGCGATGGATGAAGATTTTAACACCCCCATGGCTCTAGCAGTGATTTTTGATCTTGCCAGAGATATTAATAGAGAGTCTACCAATGGGTTGGATGTCGAAGCAGCCCAGAAATTACTTTGTGATTTAGGTAAAGTTTTAGGGTTGACCTTAAAAGGTGATGATTCAGGCTTTGATGGAAATTTAGCACCGTTCATCGATTTGTTGTTGGATATCCGAGAAGGACTTAGAAAAGAAAAACAGTTTGAACTATCGGACCGGATTAGAGATAGGTTGGATGATCTAGGGGTATCAATAGAAGATACGGTAACCGGGGCTCGATGGAAATTGGATTAGATCTGGAGACAGTTTAGAGTATTAAAACCAACTGCTAGCGCTGATGATAGAAACAAAGATAAAGACCACGACTAGCGCTATAGTAAATCGAAATAATGCTAGTTCTATTCCTCTTCTTGTCCTGAAAGAAGATTCGGCAGCTCCGAATAAGGCGGTACCCTGCCCTCTCACCTGCAGGAGTATCACAGCAATCAGCAGAAGAGATATAAAAATCATAATTATGTTTATTGCCGTATCCATACAGTAATTATACTCCTACAGTTGAGGATGTTGTGAGGATATTATCCAAGGTAATTTTCCATTATGAATTTGGCTAATTTACCTGAATCGTGTCGAACTTTATGCTCTTCGTCCAACAAATCAGAAGTTGCGATTATATGTTTAGTTGAGTCGGTATACGGATCAACGGCCTCACCTCGGAACTGTTCACCGATGTCACCAATATTATCATTGGCTATTATCATATCCAAAATTCCCGACCCTAGGTAACGTTCCAGCACCTCTATATGCCTTACAACGTTGAAATGCTGGGTTTCCCCGATTTCGGTCGCCACGTTGCAAATGTAGTATTTAATACCTTTTGATTCAGCAATTGCATCAACGATTCCTGGTACCATCAAAACGGGCAATATGCTTGTGTATAAACTTCCTGGGCCTATTACTATCAAATCTGCATTGGCTATAGCTTTAATAGCTGTCGGTGAGGCTTCGGCGTCGGGTGGATCTATAAATAATTCTTTGATTTCAGATGAACTTTCCTTTACTTTCGACTCCCCTTTTATAACTCGGCCATCAGCTAATTTCACGGATAAATTTATATTTTCTATTGTTGCTGGGACTACCCGTCCTGTAACTGACAATATTCTACTGGATTCGGTAATAGCATCTTCAAAACTATTTGTCACATCTGTCATCGCGGCTATAAAAAGATTGCCAAAACTATGCCCTTGAAGTTCAGATCCTTCCGGGAATCGGTATTGGAATAGTTCTTTTAGTAAGGAATCTTCGTCCGATAAGGCTACGATGCAGTTTCTGAAGTCACCGGGTGGAATAATGCCCATCTCTCGACGCAACCTACCTGAACTGCCACCATCATCTGCAACCCCGATTACTGCTGTTATTCGTTTGGTGTGTTTTTTGAGTCCCCTCAATAATACTGAGAGCCCTGTCCCGCCGCCTATTGCGACTATACGAGGGGTTTTGCTTTTGAAACTTTCGTTCATAATTTATTTTGAATTAAGGTAGGAGTAATAAAACTATTGTTTTTTTTGTTTATTGAGTTCCAAGGTGACCATGTCTGAGGCTATTTGTGGGTTAGCTTGGCCTTTGGTTTTCTTCATGACCTGGCCTACCAAATATCTCACAGCAGAATCTTTCCCGTTCAAGTAATCGACCACAGCACTTTGGTTTTCAAGGAGTGTTTCTGTAACTACATTTTGTATGGAGGAGGTGTCATTTATTTGAGATAGACCCTTTTCCTCTGAAATTTTTATTGGATCCCCACCGTTAACAAACATCTCGTCAAATATAGTTTTCGCCATTGAGTTACTTATTTTGCCATCGTTCACAAGCATAATTAAGTTGGCAAGTTCGCTTGGGTCCATCTTTATTTCAGACCAGCTAGATTTGAGTTCATTTTTCATCCTATTTAAATCAACATTTATCCAATTGGCTGCCGCCTTTGCTGCATCCTTTTGACCCATTGATTCAGAGAGGTACAGTAAAGTGTTTTCAAATAACAGCGTTGATTCCTTATCACCAATCAAGACCGAGGCATCATAATCGGATAATCCAAATATCCTAATATAGCGCTCTTTTTTTTCGGCGGGAAGCTCAGGTATTTCGGATTGGATCTTATTTACCCAT
>DTSF01000048.1 GCA_012965485.1 Dehalococcoidia bacterium | reverse complement strand
GAAAACTCGGAAAAAGTAATTCAAGCATATCGAGAATCAGGGATGCGGGTTTCGTATGCTCCTATGTTGGCGAACAAAGATTCCCTGCTAGTAGGCGGTCGAGGCGGAGAGGATGAGTTCGCTGCTGATCTGCCTGAAGACTTATCCAGACGATTCAAGGAACTTACTGCTCCATCTTATCTACCAGCTGAAGAAATAACCGCCATGGTGGAGGATCTTTACGCAAAATATTATGAGAGACCTGAGGAAAAAGTTCGTGTAACAGTGGCGCCTAGCAATGTTCATCGGTGCACTGACAATTTACTTGTTGGACTGCGTGACCTCGCTTCAAAGTACGAAACTGGAATTCATATTCATCTCCAAGAGACGATATACCAGAAACTGTATGGACTGCGCACCTGGAATAAAACGCCACTTCAACACCTTAAGGATCTCGATTTTTTGGGATCAGACGTGGTCTGTGGTCATGGTGTGTGGGTTACAGATGAAGATATCGAAACAATGGCTTCTCACAGGGTGTCTTTGTGTCACAATGCCAGCTCTAATCTGAGACTGAAGTCAGGGATAGCCCCGGTGAATTATTTTCTCGACAAGGGTTTAAGAATTGCTCTTGGTAGTGACGAGGCAGGTCTTAACGATGATAAAGACATGGTGCAGGAGATGCGACTTGCTCTCAACATTCATAGAGTTCCTGGAGTGGACAAAACTCCGCCGACGGCACACCAAATATTTCAGATGGCTACCGTTAACGGTGCATACGCCAGTTGCTTCGGTGATCGTGTGGGGACGTTGAAGGTGGGTAAGAGGGCAGATATTGTATTGATGAATCTAGAGAACATCGAGAAGCCATATTTGAATCCAGAAGTATCAATTATAGACGCTGTGGTACATCGGGGGAGGAGTGTAGATATAGATACGGTCCTCGTTGAGGGTGAGGTAATTATGAGAGGGAGGAAGTTAACCCAAATTGACGAGGAAATCTTATACAAGGAAGTCGAAGATATGATGTCTCGCTCCCCAACCGAGGATGAATTAGACCGAAGGGATTTGGCAGAGAAAGTAGAGCCTTACCTCGCGAATTTTCTTGAAGGTGCTTTGCCGTCGTCAGACCAGACACATTATTACTACAACGCAAAATATTAGTCTTTAATTCCATAGGCATTGTCGGAATAGCACAGCGCACGCCAATTAGGATGGTAAATTTTTCCAATGCACACGATTAATGTCGCCCTGCATTATGTGACATTAACCTCCGTTGGAAAAAGCATATCTGGAGGATACGTGCTACTGTGGAAGGTGCTATATTCAAACGCTTGAAGGAGGAGGATCCGGATTAATGACGACAATTGGAATTGTTGGATGTGGGGCGATAGGTCAGGCACTTCTCAAAGCTTCGGAGGCCGGGTCTCTTACACTTCCCATAACGGGCATCGCTAGTAGGACAGAGGAATCTGCCCGTGCCTTTCTCGCTACTCTCAATGATCCTCCCCAATACTGTTCGCAGACTGAACTTATAGCCAAATCAGACCTTATTGTCGAGGCTGCTGGCGGCGATGTTCTACCTGAACTTGCCTGTGCGACTTTTCAATCGGGTAAGGACCTTATGGCTATAAGCGTTGGAGCCTTAGTAGCACATCCAGAGATATTGGACATGGCTAGGGAGCGATGTTGCAAAATTTATGCCCCTTCGGGAGCGATAGCCGGGTTGGACGGTATCAAGTCCGCATCGTCGGGAAGAATAGACAGTGTGATAATGACCACGCGAAAACCCCTGGAGGCATTAGAGGGTTCTCCTTACCTGGTGGAGAGAGGCATATCAGTCTTGGGATTGACTGAAGAACAGGAAATTTTCTCGGGTACGGTAAGAGAGGCTTGCGTCGGATTTCCAGCCAACGTTAATGTTTCAGCTGCTGTTAGCTTTGCAGGAATTGGTCCCGATAGGACTCAAATTCGCATAATAGCTGTTCCGAGGTTGGACAGAAATTGTCATGACATAGTAGTGGAAGGTGAGTTCGGTAGATTACATATAGAAATAGAGAATATCCCTACTGAAAACCCTCGTACGGGCAGGCTAACAGTGATGTCTATTATTCGGACACTGCAGGGCATGGCTGACCCACTGCAGATAGGGACATAGTCTTATAAATGTTCGGTAACCAATCCTGGAGTTCACAAAAATCCCCTTTTTTTCTATATCAACATCGATTCCTATGATTATTCTTTTGCTGGGAATGACCTTATCCATTAACAGTCTTATACCACTATGCTGGTTCAGTGGCGGTATACATTGTTGACCTAAGGACTATTATGATGGAAATAAGGTGTGCATCCGACTATGAGGGAGGAAATAAGACGTGAGAATCGGAATCGACGTTGGGGGAACATTTACCGATCTGGTGGTGACTGGGGTTGAAGGTGGAATCGCTCAGTTCAAAACTCATTCCACTCCCATGGACCCCTCGATAGGAGTGTTTCGTGGTTTGGCGGAGATATCTGAAACCTACGGTGTCACTCTAGATCAACTACTCCTTGATGTGGAATTGATTGTTCATGGAACGACAGTTGCGACCAACACATTGGTTGAGAGGAAGGGAGCTAAGGTAGCTCTGATAACTACAAGTGGTTTCAGGGATTTATTGGAGATGCGTGAGGGCTTAAAAGAGGATCGATATAACCTTCGAATGGCCTCTGTTGAACCACTGATACCCCGTTACTTGCGAATGGGTATATCTGAGAGGGTTAAGTATGACGGCAGTGTTCACATACCCTTGGATGTTGAATCCTTGAGAAAAACTCTTTTGGAGCTGAAGGGTGAAGGAGTGGAATCGCTAGCAGTCTGTTTCCTTTTTTCGTTTATGAACCCTGATCACGAGTTAAAGGCTGAGGCAGAAATCAGGAAGGTTTTTCCTGACGCCTTTGTTTCCCTATCTCATGAGGTTCTGCCTCAAATCAAAGAATTTGACCGAATCAGCACAACCGCACTGAATGCCTACGTTGGGCCCGAATTGGGTAAGTATCTCGGGAATCTACAACAACGTATGGGTGATCATGGGGATCAGAGAAAAATATTAATAATCCAGTCTAACGGGGGCTCAGCTCCAATCGAGGATTCTATAAAGTTCGCCGTTAGATCTATTCTTTCGGGACCCGCTGGTGGCGCTAAAGGTGCAGCGAAGGTAGCTTCTTCGTTAGGTGAAGAAAATGTCATCGCCCTTGATATGGGGGGTACCAGCACTGATATCTCAATCATAGAGGGTGGTAGACCCCATGTTGCTAATGAAAAATTTGAGGCCGGTTGGAAAATATCTGTGCCGATGATAGACATTCATACTCTTGGAGCTGGTGGTGGGAGCATCGCACGAGTGGACATTGGAGGTGTCCTGCGGGTTGGACCAGATAGTGCGGGAGCTGAGCCAGGCCCAGCCTGCTATGGGCTTGGAGGAGAGGATCCCACTGTCACTGATGCCGCACTATTGCTTGGTCTTCTCGATGGGACATCGTTTCTCGGTGGGAAGGCTAGTCTAGATAAAAACCTATCTGAACAGGCAATAAAATCTAAAGTAGCTGATCCCCTAGGGTTGTCAATAACTGATGCGGCTGAAGGAATCTTGCGAGTTGTATCCAACTCAATCGCAGAAGGGATACGCCTAGCTTCTGTTCGCAAAGGACTGGATCCACGTGAGTTCAGTATGGTGGCATTTGGAGGAGCTGCAGGAATCCTGGCCAATCAGGTGGCCAGAGAAGTTGGGATACACAAAGTGTTAGTGCCTCAGGCTGGCCCTGTGTTATCGGCATTTGGGATGTTGACCTCGGAGCTACGGTACGACTTTTCTCAATCATATCCTTCGGGGTTGAATGTATTGGATCTTGAGGAAATGACTTCACGACTGAGAATTATGGAAAAACAGGGAAAAGATCAACTCAGAGAAAATGGGGTGACAGACGAGGAAATAAATGTAGAGTTTAGCGCTGACATGCGTTACTTAGACCAGATATATGAAGTCACTGTTCCAATCCCTGGTCTTGATCTGGATGGAGCTCGACTCAAAGAGGAATGGGCTGACAACTTTCACCAACGATTTGAGGAATTGTATTCTTACAGGCAGTCTGATCAGGAGATTCGACTTGTTACGCTCAGGGTGACTGCATCGGCACCACTACCCGAAATTGACGACAGTGGTAGTGCAGGTAATTCAGTCGTTGATTTCGATCAGGACGACGCTGTAATGAGGCAGGTCTATATTGGAAGTTGGGAAAGCGTTCCCGTCCTCAAATCTGACGGTATACTGATAGGTCAAAAAGTTCGTGGTCCCGCTATCATCGAGTCAAAGTTCACCACTGTTGTCTTGAATCAGTTTAATGAGGTCACGAAAAACTCTGATGGGACATTAATAATTGGGCTAGAAAACCTTGTGTCAGACGGTTCAAAGGGAGGGGTGGCAGCGGGATCTGATCCTGTGACCCTATCGGTGGTTGAGAATCGGTTGGAGTCTATAGCTATTGAGATGATGGATGTAATGCTTCGTACGTCCATGTCTCAGATTCTTAATTCCAGTCGGGATTTTTCTACAGCCATTCTAGATAGCAAATGTAGGCTTATTGCTCAAGGTGAGGGGATACCAGTACATGTGAGCGCCTTACCCATAGCCGGGGAAGCTATCTTGAATACTTTTGGCGACGACATTCATCCAGGTGATATGTTCGCGTTGAACGATCCGTACAACGGGGGAAGCCATCTACCAGACATAACCGTAATAAAACCCGTGTTCAAGAATGGTGAACTATTATTCCTAACCATCAACCGCGCCCATCACAGTGATGTCGGAGGAGCTACCCATGGTGGTTATAACCCGTCGGCTACCGAGATTTTTCACGAAGGATTGCGGATACCCCCCTTACGTATCCATGATAAAGGCCGACCAAGGGATGATTTACTAGCTATGCTTTCTGCGAATGTACGTCTCCCTGAGAACTTTCTTGGTGATCTAAATGCGCAAATAGGCTCCGTCTCTATTGCAGAACGCCGTATTTTGGAGTTGGTCGATCATTACGATGCGGGAACATTGCTGGCCATCATTGATGGAATATTGTCCGCTACCGAGCGACAGGTTAGAGAGTTCATATCCGACTGGCCAGATGGAGTATTTAAAGGTGAATCCC
>DTSF01000047.1 GCA_012965485.1 Dehalococcoidia bacterium | reverse complement strand
TTCCATTTTAGAAAAAACATATTTTGATAGTCGATATGATATTGGTGAAATGATCAGGGTCCTTCTTAACTCTGAATTCTTCAAATCTGAAACCTGCCATTACAAAAAAATTAAGAGCCCTGCTGAATTAGCGGGTAATGTCTTAAGAACAACTGAGGAATTTGGCACCCCAAATATTCGTATTTCAGAACGTAATAGCCAGATCACATTTATGGGACAGCAACTGCTAAATCCTCCATCTGTTGAAGGTTGGCACCAAGGTCTCGAATGGATTGAGACCGGTTCTTTGACAGAGCGTGTAAATTTTGCTTCTCAACATCTTGGTGACCTATCTAAGCCTGGTGTGAGAAGGATTGTCCAAAATGTCATCGATGATGAAGGAGAATCGATATCCGCTGAGGTATGCGTTGATAAATGTCTAGATCAATTGGGTGCAATCCAAACCTCTCAATATATATACAATACCTTGGTGGAATTTGCTCAGGAAAACGGAATTCCAAGCATTAATCTGCTTAAAGACAAAGAGAAGGCAGCTAAAAAGATTTCCGAATTAATAAGCGTTATCGCATCGGTTCCAGAATTCCAACAATCTTGATGCTAGTGGGGTACTTTCAGTGACTACAACGCAGACTGAAAAACCATTTCTAAAATATAGCCATACCATAGGAATATGTGTCATGGACGGTAGGGGATTCATGTTTCCTGTAGATACCACTATTGGAAAAAATGGAAGGATGCACACCGTTAGTAGGGCATATGCTCCAGCCACAGCTCAGTTACGTATCACTATGTACGATATCGACAGTGAATATTTTGGAATCTACGGTGGCTACGGTGAAGGTCTTGGCGAATTTAGGTGGCCCACCGGTATGGCATCAGATGAAAACGGTAACGTCTACGTTAGCGATGAATTGAATAACCGGATAAATGTCTTTTCACATGAAGGTGACCCTATTAAATATTGGGGTGATCCTGGTTCCAGTGAAGGTGAATTAAATGGTCCTTCTGGAATTGCGTTTGATTCTGATGAGAATCTCTTTGTGGCCGATCATATGAATAACAGAATTCAAAAGTTTACGAAAGATGGTAATTATATTTTTAGCTTTGGAGATAAGGGGCAAGATGCTCTTAATATGCCATGGGGTGTTTTTGTTAGTGGTGATGGTTTCGTGTATGTGGCTGATTGGGGAAATGATCGTATAGTTAAATATGATTCTTGTGGAGATTTCATTAGATCCTTTGGGAGTCGGGGTTCAGGGAACGGACAAGTCAAGAACCCTTCAGGGGTGGCCGTGGATAAGGATGGATATATCTATGTGACTGACTGGGGCAACGAAAGACTTGAGATCTTGGATAAGAATGGGAATTTTATAGAGTCCCTTAGGGGCCAAGCCACGATTTCGAAATGGGCAAATGAATACTTCGACGGTAATTACGAAGAGGCAGAGCCCAGGTCTCGGTCGAATTTGGAACCAGACCCGATTCAATTCGGGGGAGATCCGCATGAAGAATCTGCCCATATAGAAAAGTTATTTTGGGGCCCTACTTCCGTAAAATTAGACAATGACGGTAAGGTATACGTAACAGAGAGCAACCGTCACAGAGTCCAGATATATGAGAGGACTGGGTAATTAGTTTACAGCGCCATTGATTGCAAAACTTCAGAGGCAACGGATAAGGTAGATTCGATATCCATATCGGTATGAGATTCCGAAAGAAACCAAATTCCTCGTGCATTTATCCTGATACCCCTTTTCATCATCTCTGATACAAAGACTGCGTATCTGTCGGGATCAGAATTTTCGACATGGCTTCGGTAGTCAAAGACCTCTTTACCATAGGTGAAACTGACAGCGAATACTGAACCGGGTCCTTGAATCAGCATTCCGGCTTCCAATCTGGAATTGATGTCCTGAAGTCCTTTCATAAGCCTTTGGCCGAGATCCTGCAATTTCTTATTGGTTTGTATTTCCCTGTCCGATAAATGTTCCATAGATGATTTGGTCGCAGCCATCGACATTACATTTGCGTTTAAGGTTCCACCGTGCATGACCGTGCCTGCACCAATTAAGGACATTATTTCTTTACTACCAGTCAGTATGGAGACGGGGAATCCGCCGGCAGCGGCCTTAGCGAAAGTGGCCAGGTGAGGGGTGATACCAAAAAAAGATTGAGCTCCGCCGGAATTAACCCTAAATCCCGTTATAACTTCATCAAATATGAGTAAAGAGTCGTTTCGATCACAGGATTCCTTTAGATGCTTCAGGTAACCAGGTTTTGGCATTATGCAATTTGTGTTGCACATGATTGGTTCTGTAATTACCGCAGCGATTTCATCGCCCCTTTCTTCGAAGACTGTATTTATCGCTTCAAAATTATTCCAAGGCAAAATTATTAGGCCAGACTCAGAATGATCAGCAACCCCCTGGCTCATAGGTTCAGGCTGGAGAAGTGTGTTGTCACCCAGAGGCCTAAGTGGCGCCGCTGTGTTGAATAAAACACTATCTGACCAACCGTGATAATGGCCTTCAAATTTTATTATTACGTTCCTCTGTGTATATGCTCTTGCTAACCGGAAGGCGGCCTCGACTACCTCGGTTCCTGAACTTGCGAATCGGACGAGTTCAGCATTTGGAACTAGAGTTTTCACTGCCTCGGCAGCTTCTAATTCCAATAAGTGTTGGCCTGCGAAAAGTTGTCCCGATTCGGATGCCTCTGTTACTGCCTGAAGCAGGAAATCGGGTGAGTGTCCAAAAATCATCGGACCTTGACCGAGGACGTAATCTATGTACTGATTTCCATCGACATCATAAATTTTGCTGCCTTTGGCTTTGTCGTAAAACAAAGGATGGGGTGTCTCTGTCAAACGCACATTGGAATTTACCCCGCCTGCAAGCGAATTGAGAGCCCTGTTATAAAGTTCACCACTGATAGCAAATGAATGTTCCTGGTCCATATATGTATCACTCCTCAAACCGCGTCGGGAAAATGTTGACGGCTTACGATCCACTACAAGGGCCTATAATACACAAACTTACTTAACAGGACATTGAGAGTAGTGAAAGATGAAATTAGCATTATTGGGGATTTCTCACGAGACAAACACCTTTTCACAAGTGCCAGCCGATTATGCTGCCTTCAACATCTATAGAGGGGACGAGATAAGCCAGGAATATCAAACATCACAAACGACTAATGCTGGCTTTTTGCAGATTTCGGAAGATAGGGATGTACAAGTAGTTCCCCTTTTGTTTGCCATTACAGGTCCTATTGGCACTATAACCACAGATGCTTTTGAATCGATAAGCCAAGAAATCTTGTCACTATTGGAAAATCACGGGCCATGGGATGGAGTATTGCTGTCATTACATGGAGCTGCAGTATCGGAAGAGTATCCTGATGCCGATGGTGAAATAACCGAACGGGTCAGGACCTTGGTGGGCCCTGACGTAAAGGTTGGTTTGAGCGTGGATATGAACGCTAATCTTTCACGAAAAATGATAGCGAATGTTGACGTTGTGACCGTTTACAGGACCAACCCACATCTGGATCCAAGAATTAGAGCATTTGAATGTGCCGAAATGATCCGAGATGCCATCAGAGGAGATATTTCCCCTGTTATCTGGTTAGAGATTCCCCCAGTCGTTATCAATATAGTTAAACAATTTACCGATGAAGATCCCATGAAGTCTGTCATGGAAAATCTCGATAAAACTCTTTCCTTTCAAAACATAATTCATGGAAGTGTAGCTGAGGGTTACCCATATGCTGACGTAGAAGAGATGGGAATGGGATTTATTTCTATAGCCGATGGGGACATGGAGGCTGCGAAAGATGCTTCGCAGTGGATGGCCAGGGAAGCCTGGAACATCAGAGAACAATTTGTCGGCGATACTCCTTCGATTGAGGAGGCTTTGTCATACGCAGATCAAAATTACATAAGTGAGAAGGATGGCCCATACGTCCTAATGGATGTTGGAGACAATATCGGGGCTGGTAGTAGTGCTGATTCCACTCACATATTGACTCTTGCCAAAAGCATGGGTATTAAGGGGTATCTGCAGACTTTGTGTGACCCAGAGTCGGTAAATACCTGTATAGATGCAGGTATTGGGTCTCAAGTAACAGTTGATGTGGGAGGCAAAACCGATAATATGCATGGTGACCCAGTCAAAGTAACTGGGGTAGTGAGAACACTTTTCAATGGCAAATTTGAGGATGATCGTCCCACCCACGGAGGCTTTCGATATTACGACGGTGGATTAACTGCCGTGCTTGATACTGACGATAACCATACTTTGGTTCTGACCTCCCTGAGATGCGGAAATACAAGTCGAGAGCAAATGTATACCGTGGGGGTTTATCCTGAAAAATATCGCGTGGTTGTGGCTAAAGGAGTCGTCTCTCCCAGGCCCGCCTACCAGCCGATAGCAAAGGAAGTTATTTTAGTGAACACCCCCGGAGTTACAACGTCGGATTTAAACTTCTTTGAATATCGTAGGAGACGACCAAATCTCTATCCCTTTGAGGAATCAGCTATTTATTCACCGGATTGATTCTCATAGGTGCCAACTATTCAACTATTTGGAAGGGCGGCATCATGTTTTGGATCTCCACCTCTAGTAGAGTAGGTTTGTCTAATGCGAGAGCCTCAGCAAGACCTTGTTCTATGTTGTCAGCGTCTGTTTTTATGCCTTCAGCCCCAAAGGATTTTGCCATTGCTACAAAATCAGGATTAAACAGATCCGTTCCAATATATCGGCCATTAAACTGGTGTTGCTGATCCCACTTTGAAGCACCGAATGCACCGTTATTGAACACCACTGCCACTGTGTTGAGTTCATATCTCATTGCGGTTGATAGTTCCTGAGGGCTATACATAAAACCACCATCACCGCAGAGTGCTACAACTTTTCTTTCCGGAAAGGCAGTTTGGCACCCCAATGCAGTTGGAAAAGCGAATCCAAGAGTTCCAAAATATGATGACGTGACATAATTCCTGGTGCTATCCATAGACAGAGCTGTGCTGCTCCAATATCCGATGTTCGTCATACCTTGTACCACAATTGCATCATCCGGCAAAACATTAGATATTTTGTCTATGACCGATACCTGCGGGGACGCCAGCCTAATCACCTCATCCGCAAATTGTTTTTTCAAT
>DTSF01000046.1:4390-5193 GCA_012965485.1 Dehalococcoidia bacterium | reverse complement strand
GCATAAAGAGGCCTCAAATATGCAGAGTTATTCCATTCTCCGCAGTGGACCTTTATCGCCACAATATCGTTTGGCTTTATCATCTCATCTAAACCCGCGGCATCAAAAACTGTGATCATTTTTGCTGCCAACGCAGTCTCAGTAGATTCTGAATGTGCGTCCATGTAATAAACTGTCGAATCAGACATATTTCCCTCCACTCCTTAAATTGAGCAAATAGGTACAATTTCCTAGCTAATCGTATCTAGTGTGAGATTAGCATTGCTTCCTATCTATGTCAATAATTTAACAAACTCCGTAATCAATATTAAAATACCATCTGGCCTGGTTGGCAGACGAGAATAGTGAAGTACTATAAAGGAGGCGATTATGCAGGCAGAAATGAAATGGGTTCATCCTGGACCCCAGCCAAACGGTTTGCAATGTGATTCTGATGGTCTGTGGGCAATTGATCAAGGTAACGATCATTTATATAAATTATCCTACGAAGACGGTTCAATCCTAGAGGATTTAAATACTGAAACTTCCAAATCAAGCGGTATAACCAAGGGCGGAGGCTATTTGTGGGTCGCTTCTACATACACAGCCGAGCTGTTCAAATTAAATTTGGACGGAAGCACTGCTGATATTTTTGATACACCTGGAAAGGGTGTCGTTACTGAATACGGGTCCTCTGAAAACCCACAGGTGACAGGGGCTCATGGAATGGAGTGGGTAGACGAAAATAATATGTGGGTGGCAGTTCCTCCTGCTCAAGAAGTCTTTTTAATGGACCCGCAAAATATGACCGTGAAAAGATCTAT
>DTSF01000046.1:0-4380 GCA_012965485.1 Dehalococcoidia bacterium | reverse complement strand
CCCACTCCCGGGGTAAGACCCCATGGTCTTTTTATGGATAATGGGAATATGTGGCTTGCCGACACCCAAAAGTGCCAGATACATAAAATCAACCCGGACAACGGAAAAGTATTGGATGAAATACACATTTCAGAACCAGAGATACATGGCATGACCCTACATGAGGGCAACATATGGTTCTGCTGCGCTGAAACTCGTAAGGTATGCACTGTGCCACTACCAAATTAAGCATTAAAGGACGTACATTGAAAGTTAATGACCGAATAACGAAAATTGTAGTCGGGGAAAATAAACCAGATCCTTTTAAATATGGTGGAGTGTATCCCCCAAACGTTTTTTTTGTAAGTGGAAAGGATAAATCCGTTTTCATAGATACAGCACACGGTAAACCCGAAGAAATTCAAAAACACCTTTCCGTGTGGGAATCAGAAGGCAACCCTGAAATAGCTGGCATCATATTAACTCACAGGCATGGCGATCACATTGGTGGCGCCGCTGAATTGAGCAAACATATTGGTGCACCTGTGATATCTACAGTTGTGGAAAAGACAGCAATTGAAAATGAATCATCGGCTGTTGTTAATATCACGCCGAATGATGGCGCAACACTACAACTAGGGGATAGTACTTTAAAGTTCATACACACCCCTGGTCATACCATGGGCAGCCTGTGTGTATACCTGCAAGAAGATAAAGTTCTTTTCACTGGGGACAACATATTAGGTCTTGGAACAACAGTCATTTCGCCGGACGAAGGTGATATGGCATCCTATATAAAATCCCTACATAAAATGCTGAACTACGACATAGAAAAGATATGCCCAGGTCATGGCCCCGAGATAGATACTCCAAACGAAAAGATTCACGAATTAATTGAGCATAGACACCAACGTGAAATACAAATGTTAGAGTTAATTACTTCCGGAAAAGATTCTATGGACGACATATTCAATGCAATATACAAGGACATACACCCCGGTCTTCATAATACAGCCAGAAGACAGATACAGGCCCATATAAATAAACTGGTCGAAGAGAAAAGAATCGAACAAACCGGTAACATTTACCGAATAGTTCAGTAAATCGGAGACACTCTATGAATTTCTCAAATATCGACGTTTTTCCTATGGGCACAAAAATAAATTCAGCAGGGGTACTCGAAATAGGCGGCTGTGACATGGTTGCCCTCGCAAAAGCTCACGGCACTCCACTCTATGTATACGACGAAAAAACAATAAGAAGCATGGCCCAAACCTTTGTCGGTGAATTTACTTCCAGATACTCTGAAACCTCGGTTGCTTATGCCTCAAAGGCGTTTCTTAATCTTGCAATGGCAAGAATAGTCGATGAAGAAAATCTTTCACTCGACGTGGTTTCTGGAGGAGAAATAGCAGTGGCTCAGGCTGCAGGATTTCCCAGCAACAAAATGTATTTCCATGGAAATAACAAGACTCCTCAAGAGCTTTCTGAAGCCATTGATTTAGGAGTAGGGACCATCGTTGTAGATGGGTTTCAAGAATTAGATATCTTGAATACTATCGCCAAATCTAAAAATGCAAATCAAGGGATAATGCTCAGATTGTCTCCTTCTGTTGATGCCCACACGCATGCACATACGACTACGGGTATATTGGACGTTAAATTCGGCTTCTCTATAGAGACCGGGGAAAGCAGCATAGCTATTAAGCAGGCTTTAGATTCCAGCAACCTTACACTTCAAGGGATTCATTTTCATCTTGGTTCACCCATCTTCGAATTAGAACCGTATTCCACTGCCATAGACATTGTGTTTGATTCTTTAAAACCGTTTTTTAGGCAAGGTCTGGATCTGAAAAAATTTAGCCCCGGTGGGGGCTTTGCCATCGGATATTTACAGCAACAATTGCCACCATCCATAGGCGACTATGCGGAAGTTATTACATCCATGCTAAAAAACAAATGCGACGATTTAGGAATTAACTACCCCGAATTGATAATAGAACCTGGCAGGTCTATAGTCGGAAGAGCCGGGGTAGCTATTTACACAGTGGGTGTAACAAAAGTAATTCCAAATGTTCGAACTTATGTGTCATTAGATGGCGGAATGGGGGATAACATTAGACCTGCTTTATATGAAGCTAAATATGAAGCAGTCGCGGCAAATAAAATGTCTAATACTGACTTTGAAACTGTGACTTTAGCCGGGAAATATTGTGAAACAGGCGATATTCTCGTGAAAGATGTCTCTCTGCCGATACTGGATTCAGGAGACCTAGTAGCAATACCAGCTTCAGGGGCCTATTGCATAGCCCTGTCGAGTAATTACAACATGAACCCCCGGCCCGAAATTGTAATGGTTTCAGATGGAGATTCCCGGATAATAAGAAAAAGGGAAACTTACCAAGACTTAATGGCTTTAGACTTGTCATAGTCAATCAAAGTGCGACTAAACATAACAGGACCTCCCCGACAACCAGTTTTTGTCTACTCAATAGCATCGATTAATGTGCTTCTTTGGATATTGCTAGAAGTCTCTGGAAACAGCACAAACCCCTCTAGCCTTCGCAAATTTGGAGCAATTGACTCCTATTTGATCTGGTCGGGTGAATATTGGAGGCTGGCTAGTGCGATTTTTCTTCATGTTGGCGCCTCCCATCTAGCAATAAATTCGATAAGCCTAGTAATCATGGGAGGCCTGACGGAACGGTTGTACGGACACCGAAACTTCATTTCCATTTTTCTAGTAACAGGAATAATTGGTAGCACGGCCAGCTATATGAACATTGAAAATGGGGTGGTCGGTGCTGGGGCAAGTGGTGCTATTTTTGGTTGTTTGGGCAGCCTAGTTTCTTTTTTTTACATACGTAAAGAGACTTTGGGAAAATCTGGCAAGCAGACTTTAAATGGTCTAATAATATTGGCTCTAGTGAATCTAGCCTTTGGATTCATAATCCCTGCGGTCGATAATTGGGCGCACATTGGTGGATTCATTGCCGGAATAAGTTCGGGGTACTTTTTAGCCTATCATCCAAAAACAGCCCGCCCGCCGCATAGCCTTCAAATACCCAACATTGGACAAAAGGCCAGATTGCCCCTACTCATTTTTTTTGCGGTTTCAATAATTATTTCCTTGCTGGCAATTGGCAATTCCATTTACGAACCAGCAAAAGCGTTCCCAGTTTTCTAAGCAAATAACTTTGAAGGACTCTCAATCAGGCGCTGAAGTCTCCTGAAGAAACTTGCAGCCACTGCCCCGTCAACAACTTGATGGTCTCCAGTCAGGCTCAAAGTCATCATCTCCCTTATAACGACTTGACCATCTTTAACAATCGGCTTCTGGAGTGACCTACCTACACCGAGCAAACCCACCTGGGATTGATTCAATATAGGAGTAAAACCATCTACAGACCCGAGTATTGATATTGTGAAAGTTCCTCCCATAAAATCATCCGGTCCCAAAATGCCATTCTTCGCAGCTTCAGAAAGAGTTTTTACTTCCCCAGCTATTTCTCTGATATTTTTTGAGTTAGTTTCTCGAATCACCGGAACGACCAACCCGTCGTCCAATGCCACGGCGAAAGCTATATTCACCCTATCAAATTTCATAATTGCATCATTAACCAAAACGCTATTGAGAACAGGAACTCGAATCAATGCCTCACTAGTAGCTTTTATCAAAAACTCAGCCATACCCAAATTTTGCTCACGTCTTATATTTTGGGCCTCAGTCACATCTACCTCAAGAAAATAGGACAACTGGGCAGTATTTGCCAAACTATTCTTCATATGCCCTGCAATAGTCTTTCTCATACCTTCCAAAGGGATTTCCGATATCGGTCTTGGCAATCCTGGAGGCAACGAAGGTTTTGATGGGGCAGGCTCCTCTGCTATTGCTCTGACATCTGATTCGACAACACGCCCTCTCGGACCAGTCGGCATTATGTCAGCAAGGTCGATACCCAATTTAGCTGCAAGTTTCCGAGCACCCGGAGTTGAAGGTATAGCATCCCCTTTTGTGTTTGATGTTTTTGGTCGGCGAGAATCGACATTTTGAGAAGTATTTTCGGCCGTCCACGACTTAATGGGTTCTTCCTCAGGTTCAGGAGGGGTTTCTCCTTCCTCAAGCAAATACCCCATGACATCGTCTACCAGCACTGTTGCCCCTTGATGAACAACTGGGTGAAAAACACCCGAATTAGTAGCTTCTAAATCATAATTTACCTTTTCAGTTTCTATCTCAGCTATAACCTCACCTTGAGATACGTTATCACCTGATGCTTTGGTAAATTTCGTAACGAAATAAATCACATTTTTAGAACGCTTCTGAGTGGCGCAGGGATGATGTTGTATATTTTCCTAAGGCACTTAGTATGTACTAGATTTTCCCCGTGGGGACACGCC
>DTSF01000045.1:3249-5201 GCA_012965485.1 Dehalococcoidia bacterium | reverse complement strand
CAGATATAAGATTTTATTTTCTTTATCAAAAGACCATTCCTCAGAAGCATCTAAGTTATCTATATCGCCAACGATATACTCATCTTGAAGGTCTAAAGTCTGTTCTCCTGCTTGGTAATAAGGAGTCGTTAGATTTAAATCAAATACAGTGCTAATTTCCGGATTGTTTTGAGTGCTCGTTGAAACATCTGTGGGGTTAGTGAAATTAACAGGCATTGCGGGGATCATGTATCTGTCATCTACCCACAAAGCATGAATATCTTCAACTTTTGTATTAGCACTAAGTGAGAGTTGATTCATATCAACCAAAGCTTCATATCTACCATTTACGAGTTCCCAGGTTGAGGTTAAGGGAACAGTGCCGTCGATGATAACGTCTGAGCTTTCTCCCCTGAGTGTTATTTTGGGCCCATTTGTCTCGTATGACTGATTGAATAATTCTTTGAAAATTACCTCGGGATACCTGCCATCTTTCACAAATATGGTATCGCCTGCTTGAGTGTTCTCAAGTGCCTCTCTTATTGTTGGATGCGGACAGGCCAAAGTCCCATTTGGATTAGGACAATCTGCAGAAGTATACTTCTGCAATATTTCAACATCTGTAATAGTGGCATGAAGATTGTTGGGACCTTGATCTATCAGCTCCCAATCTTGATTTACGTCCATTGGGTAATATGCAATCAAACCTTGTTCATTGCCACTAAGAGTGCCAGACATCGTAGACTGAATATCCCCTTGTGTTCTGGCTATGTTCCAAATACGAACCTCATCGATCTTCCCTAGGAATTTTCTACCAATCAGTGAAATGGGTACTGGATGTGGTGTTAATCCTGATGCAAAATCGGAACTATCAACTTCCGTACCATCAACATATAATTTGGTAGTTGTGCCATCAAAAGTAAAAGCTATGTGGTGCCACTGATCATCAGTTATAACCGAATCAACAATTCTTCGTTTTCCTTTTGAGTCAGGTCCAATTCCAAAGCCATACCTTACAGAGCCTGATTTATTAAATGTAATCGTTGGCGGTCTGTCCCTCTCGTTATTAGCGGGATTTGCATCATTACCAATGATTGTCCGATGAGGCATATTTTCATGAGCAGCTGAATAGACTTGAGCTTCGATAGTGAAGACGTTGCCAAGTACCGGAAAATTACTAGGAAGAGAAACAGTGTCTGTAGGATCAGGGATTGGGATTAATTCTTGAGCATTGTTACCCTGATATTCTCCGTCAAAATTAAATGCGTCATAATAGAGATAGTTGTTTTGGTTATATTGATTCAGGGCACCTTGATCAACAATTAAAGTTGCGGGCATAGGTGTTATGGAGTTTGATGACCCCGCAGAGCTTGGACCGACGCTGTTGGTTGCAGTGACAGTAAACGTGTATTCAGTACCGTTGGTAAGGCCTGTTAGTACGATGGAAGGTTGTGTAGTTGAAGCGGTTATGCTACCTGGTGATGAAGTGACGGTGTAGAAGGTAATAGGGGAACCGCCATTAGATGCTGGTGCGTTCCAGGTGATGCTGGCCTGTCCGTTTCCAGCCGTCGCTACAACTCCTGCGGGCGAACTGGGGATGGTCATAGGTGTTATGGAGTTTGATGACCCCGATGCCGGGCTTGTACCGACGTTGTCGGTTGCAGTGACAGTAAACGTGTATTCAGTACCGTTGGTAAGGCCTGTTAGTACGGTGGAAGGTTGTGTGGTTGTAGCGGTTATGCTACCTGGTGATGAAATGACAGTGTAGAAGGTAATAGGGGATGTTGGTGTGTTCCAGGTGATGCTGGCCTGTCCATTTCCAGCCGTCGCTACAATCCCTGTGGGTGGATTGGGAAGTAGAGAATATGACTGGAAGGCTGCGATTGCATTCTCGACGTAACTTCCAACGTAGAAATGAGATCCGTCAGAGCTGATTGATAAAGATATGGCTCCGTCAAGTCCGTCAACTCCGC
>DTSF01000045.1:0-3239 GCA_012965485.1 Dehalococcoidia bacterium | reverse complement strand
GTTCACGCCATCTTGAAATACGTCGAGATAAGTAAGCGCTCCAGTGCTAGAGTCTCTAGAGAAAACAGAAATTGCGTCGTCTGTTTCTGCTGCCACATATACATAAGCTCCATTAGGACTGACTTTTACTGACCTGGCGCCGTCTAGACCATCTATGTTGTCAACACCATCTTTTAGCGTTTCAATAAGTGTTAGGTCACCCGTGACCGAATTTCGTGAAAAACTGGTGACTGAATTTTCTTTAAAACCTATAACGTATACGTTGTTGCCATCTGGGCTAATTCCCAACGCGCCTGCTCCATCAAGTCCGTCAATCCCATCTACACCGTCCTGTAGTAAGCCAAGGTAGGTTAGCGAACCACTGGACACATTCCTGGAAAAGATTGAGAGAGCGTCGTTTTTCCAGCTTACTGCGTATACGTGGGATCCATCAGGCGTTATTTCTACAGCCATAATGCGTTTGAGTCCCAAAACGCCGTCAACATTATTTTTTTGGACTTCAACAAAGGTTAGGTCACCACTGGAGGAATCTCGAGTAAATACAGATATAGCGTCATCGATGTATCCAGCGGCATATACATGATTACCGTCAGGACTAACTATTACGGAAGTCGCTCCATTAATTCCATCGATTCCTCCTACACCATCTTGGTAGTGATCAATGTATGTCAGAGTCCCATTTGATTCATTTCTTTCGAACAGACCTATAGCGTCGCTTATGTATGCCGCCGAATAAAGGTGGTTTCCATCCGGGCTAATGGTGATAGACCTAGGTTGTTGTAATCCCAAAACGCCGTCAATATCATTTTTTTGGACTTCAACAAAGCTTAGGACACCACTGGAAGGATCTCGGTAAAATACGGCTACCGCGTTATCTCCGTTTCCTGCCCCGTACACGAAGTTACCGTCAGGACTGATAGCGACATCTCTAGTACCTTTGAGCCCGTCGACAGAGTCGACACCGTCTTTTTTTACTCCGATATATCCGCCTGATCCCGCATGAGTTTGAAGGTATGTCTCACTAAATAAGTACAGTATTACCATCGTCAATACCGTAACCAGAAAGATATTTTTACTCAAACTGTGAGTCAACCGGCCCGCCTGTAGTTAATGCTTAGCACCTTACATTTTTTGTTTTCAAACTCAGGAATCCAACATATCAATTTGACATTAGTATGGATCCGCACTCGACCTCGGCCCCGTCGAAATGCACATTAGTCGATGGCCCGTGATGACTGATCGTTGCGTCGGCCCCTCCGGTCGCCACCCGCCCTTGACAGGCCAGCCATCCGTATCTCATAACAGCCCCAGTAGAGCACCAACAAGGCTCGTATAGCTGAGGGCGCAACCCGGGATTCAGGCGGGTGTTGATTCAAGCCCGTTCTTCGGTCACCAACGAATATGGGTTATCGCCAGCACCATGACATCCCCGAATCTAGGGTCGGCCAGACCCCAACCGGGCCTCCGCAACCCCGCATAACCCTGCCTCTGTGGGCAATATAGCCTATGGGGCAAGGGGGACGAGGGTAGTGGTGGCTCTAGATGAGGTTACTGGGCTGGCAGGCGAATAGCGAGGATGCTATTAAGGCTTATAAGGCTTTTGCGCGAAAGGGTCTCTTAATATGGGTCAACGATAGAATGTCCGCTCTCCTCCTTGGAACAGCCATGGTCCTTCACCACATTTGTCATTATTGGTCGCTTCTACAGTTAGCGAAGCTCCGTCTTCTGAAAGTCGGGATATCAGAATTCTTTCCACGTCATCTTCCCACATGTATTGGTTGATCTTTGTTCGCAACTCCGTACAGTACGTGTGACCTGGCTTAACCAAGTCCCATCTGCTGTTTACAAGTCCACTAGCGGAAGTGGTATACACGTAGTGCCCAAAATCCAAACCAAACGTGGCGCTGCCAACAGAGATGGTGTGCATTGCGCTTTCAGTGACGGTTTGGTGGAGCCAGATTATTTCCTCCTCGGCAGGCACGTCTCTTTCAGAAGGGAGAGAAGGGAAGATATCAGGTGATGGAGATGGCATCCAGTATCCCATGGCAGTGCCAGGCACATCTTGGTTGAACGGGCCGCAGGTGGAGCTATGTAATAAATTCAGATAGTCTGACCTGATAGGTTCAGGAAAGTACTCTAGAGAGCACACTGCGTTTCCTCCAGGAGCTCTCCAAGGTGTTATGGAGTACCCATATCCGGGCAATTCCTGTAATTGTTTCGCTGTTAGTCCTGCCACTGTCAGCCCAACAGCTAAGGCTCCTACATAGTGACTTGACTTAAAGATTGGTGTTCCAGCCGGAATGAAGGTTTCAGTATTCCAACGACAACCCACGAAATGGTCACCATCGCATTCTGGTTCTGCATCAGCGAGGATAGATAGAATCACATCTGATGGTTCTGCGATATGCCCAAGCCCCAACGTGTAGCCATCACATAGATAAAGAGCGCCTCCCCATTCAGTATATGGATCATCTTCAAGATCAGAGAGGGACCCCGTACGCAGATCTATTCTAAAGATGTCGGTGGGTGCATAAAGCTGTACCACGCCCCCCGCTTCACCGGCCACACCCCAATAAGTCATGTGCTCATGGGGCCACACGTGGCTTCCCGGACCAAACATAATTTCCATTATATCTTTGGGCGCCACCAGCTGATGGCTGAATCCGAAATCAGTGGTGCATTTTGGAAGACCATCCCACATTGGCTCGTTCCAAAAAAGAGCTTCCTGTTCTTCCCAGGCGGGGTCGATGCCGGGTGTGGTTTCAACAGGTATAGGAATCACCTGGGTAGGTGTAGTTATCAGAGTATCGTAGGGTGTCGGTAGAGGAGTTGAAGCGGGGGCCACTTCAGTGGCTTTCACCGCTGCTGGTGCCGTAGTTGGGGCTTCAGTTGGGTTGGGTTTAGGAGCTGGCGGCTTTATTGATTCTAACTTCGGAGGTTCCTTCGTAGGCGTAAGTTCAACTATCGCCTTAACTGCCACTTTGGCCTCAGGGGTCGGGGCAACAATCCGACTTCCCCCGCCGCAAGCTACCAACAGCAACATAAATGCTGCGGGGAGAAGAAGTGATATTGTGAGTTTGAGATTAATCTCTCTATCCTCCAGTTGTACCTAATCCCCCATGGGACTCCTAGCCATTAGATTCTATCAGTTACAGCTAATCACTCAGAGGAAGCTATTGGGCTGTTGGATGAATAGCGAGGATGCTATCGGGGGTTATTGTCCGGAGATAGTGATGACA
>DTSF01000044.1 GCA_012965485.1 Dehalococcoidia bacterium | reverse complement strand
ATATACTTGCACCCACCCGTGGCTGTCAGAATCTTTAATGGTTGATGAATCTTTATCTGGAGAATACGTCCCTGCAGAATATCCAGTAGCCAATCGCGCCGGAATTCCTGCGGTTCTAAGCATTACAGTCATTGCTGAAGCGAAATAATCGCTGTAACCAGTTTGAGTGGTAAATAGAAAATGATCTACCCCGTCAGCTCCAATGGGCGGTCTAGATATTTTATGTGAATATTGGTACTCCCCGTGGCGAAGATGCTCTTCTATTACCACTGCCTTGTCGTATGGATTCGTTTTCCCTGATGTGATCTGTGCAGTCAGGTCATATATTCTTCTCGGCATATCTTCTGGTAACTGGAGATAATGATCTTGAATAAAACCGTGGTATATTTGGCCAGAAGTCCTGAGTTCCTCCGGACTAGATACTGATACAGATGAAACCATCATCAATTGCTTGTTAGCGGGAATTTGACGGGCCAGTTTCCAATTGACGATGTCTAAATTTAGGGGTGCGGTTCGAGTCAAGTTTATTTTCTCGGTACCATTATTGTTTGATGAAGTGTTTATATATTTGTATTCGTTAGGAAGTTGCGATAACAGAAATTCTTCAAAATTATTATTACGAATGCCGGCTGGAGATTCCTGCAAAAACTTTTCTATATCTAACTCGAATTGCTGCAAGTCAGAAGGTAAATAACCATCGATGTTGTCATCCCCAACCTCAACTTTGAATGTTTTTGGTTTGAGAGATTCCAAGGATATTGATTCGCTCACACTAGAAATGTTGCCTCCCGCAAAGAATTGGTCCGACGGAAATGACATCTCTATACGTTGACTGGCAAGCTTTGTTGATTGTAAGCCCGACGTATTGTCGAATTTGGAATATTTGTCTAGATCAATTATATGAGTTTCGCCAGATATCCAGCCTTCATGAGTGTATGTATTATACGTGCGTGAAATCCAATAATTAGGATAATCTGATTTGGTTATTAGTACGGCTTCTTCCCGAAAGGAAATAGATCCAATAAAAGGTAAAAATTTACCGAAACCCCTACCATTTTGTTGTGTTCTCGACGGTACACTACCGAGAAGACGAGCGAATTCATTTTCAATCACCGCCACAGGCTCTCTCGCTGCTTTCCACGTGTCGGCAACTGGCCTTGAAACATATATTTTCAGCGGTATTGCAGTAGAAATAATCAGTATTGCTATGCTATACCAAATTGCAGAGTTTAAAGTTAGCCACCCGTCCAAATTATTGAAGGATGTTCCATTTTTGGACCACTCACCTCTTTGCTTCACGGTGGTTATATGTGTTATTAGAATCATAGCCGTGAAAGCATATAGATAGAACCTGGAACTGTACTGCTCAGGTAATAAGCTTAAGCAAGTTAATATGGACACTCCATTAAGGACAATCGAGATCCAAATATTGTTATGCCTAAAGGTAAACCAGGACGAAGCATAGCCCAATAGCCAAGTCAGACTTAGGAGGAAAATGGTGTAGGGAATCAAGTCGGTACTTATGCCGTCGGTGGTAGCTATTTCATACCAATAAGCCAGGCGCAATTTTAGTTCAGAGAGTTTTTCATCTAAAGGTAGATTTTTTATGAGAGTGAGGGTGTTATAAAGTACAAGGATTGTTCCAATCAAAAATGAAATCAAATGAATCAATATGGGATGCAACTTTATCTGATGAGAGAAGAGAGGGAATAGGCTTGAAATTAGTATCATGGTGTATATACCAGGGGTTTCTACCCAATTCCCTAACACTACTATATTGGCGGTGCAGATAAGAGAAAGTAAAAGTATTACGTATAATGTTATGCCTTGTTCAGGCATAAGGGTTTTCAAATTGGTTACTGCATTCGCCCATCTGGTTGGGGTTGATTGTCGAGGTTTTAATAACTCCGAAATACGGACTTCTTTAATCATGACGACTCTGTCACGGCTAAATTTTGTACTGATCTCCTAAAGAAAGATCGTGACAAAGATTCGTTAATTTCATCATTCCTATTTATTAGATACGGGGATATACCAATATTGTCTAGGGCTGATAATGTTGGTCCTAATTCATTCTTGCCACCGAATGAATTTGCATTGATCATTATCACAGTGATGCTTGTATTAAATTGAGACAATTCAGACAAAGCTGTGACCCAATTTGGTTCTGAAGATGGGGTTATGATAATAATGGATGAATGATTGACCCATATGTTTCTTTCTTCAGTTATCACCTGGTGGAGCTTTTTACTTTTTCCGGGTTTTGCTATGGCCAACGTCCGCATAGTCCGGTCAAAATGAGAGGACCCTATCCCTGGTGTTATATAGTAACGATCATCTCCGTGGCTCAGAAACCCGACAGGGGTATGCGAGTCAGTGTATCTTTTAGTGAGAGAAGCAGTCACGGAAATTGATAACTCATCGGTACTATCGTCCGATCTTCCCCATTGCACAGATTCATCGAGATCATTCAGGATGATAACTTCATTGGATGAACCAACATCAAATTCCTTGGACATTAGCCGGTTAGATCTCGCGGTAGTTTTCCAATGTACCCTGCTCAAACTATCTCCATAGGCGTATTCCCTGACGCTGGAGGCGTGTGGAGAGAGAGTGTTGGATTTTTTTCTTGATGTTCCTTCATTTGTTATCTGAGAGTTTCCTATTTGAAAATTTCTCAAATCAAAAATTTTCGGATAGACCATTATTTTATCGGACTCGCCGTGGCGGGTTGAAGCTTTATATATTCCTAGTAGATCAGTTGTTGAGATCTCTATTGGTCCCATTTCAAACAGGCCTCTTTGGCGTGCATGATCAGTAGATCTCCAGGATCGGTAACCTTTGGCGGTTAATCCCAATGCAGAGGAACTTGTGTACCCAGGAATTGTGGTTATGTCAGTGGCAACTATTAATGTTTTTGGTATTACGCTTAGGTTTCTAATACTTACTCTTTTATCTATTTGTTCTCCTACACTAAGCAAATGATTTCGGCGATCGATACTGACTTCAATTTTTCTTATATTTAAGTACACTGAAATTAAAGATACTATGCTCACGATAGTTATGATGTATGCCAGCCGAAAGAAAAGCCCAAATCCTGTAGCTAAAGCGGTGATCATGGTGATAACTAGTAATACCATGATTAGGTAAAATTTGGATGTCGGAGTTAGTCGAATTTTTGAGATGAGTTTATCTCCTGAACCAACTCTGAGATCTTTCACCAGGTATGGGGGTGGATTTCATAAAATCTTGAATAACCTGGTTGGGTTCCATCCCGTTCATCCTGGCTGAAGGGGAGGGTATAAGTCTATGAGCCAAAATGGATGGTGCTAAATGTTTTACGTCATCGGGCAATACGTAATCTCTCTCGCGAACGATTGCCAGTGCCTGGCTTGCACGATGCAACGCAATAGATCCCCTTGGGGAACTCCCTAGGCTTAGTTCTTGCACATTTCGAGTTTGGCTGACTATTTTTACGATGTATTCTTTGATTAGGTCGTCTACATATACTGATTTGACGGTCTCTTGCATGTCTGTGACCATTTCTGGTGTCACAACAGAGGAAATGCCGTCAATGGGATGGCTTAATGATTGGTTGTTTAAGATCGCAATTTCATCCATTTCATTTGGGTAACCGAGATTGATTTTTAGTAAGAACCTGTCAAGTTGGGCCTCAGGCAAAGGGAAAGTACCTTCATATTCAATTGGATTTTGGGTGGCGATAACCATAAAAGGTTTCGGAAGTTCTCTGGTAATACCCTCCATGGTTACTTGATTTTCCTCCATGGCTTCCAACATAGCAGACTGGGTTTTGGGTGTGGCACGGTTAATTTCATCCGCCAATACAATTTGTGAAACTATGGGTCCTTCCCTAAATTCAAAATCGCCACTTTTTTGGTTGTATATTGATACTCCACTAACGTCTGTTGGTAACAAATCGGGGGTGAATTGAATTCTCTTGAAAGTGCATCCACTTGATATAGCCAGGCTTCGGGCTAGAACAGTCTTCCCAACTCCCGGTACGTCCTCGACTAAAATATGGCCCCCGCTCATCAAGGCAATTGTGGCCAACTCTACAGAAGTTTGCTTACCAACTATAACGTGATTGATATTATCAGTAATAAGATTCGCCGTTTGGGTTGCTTGATTATATGAGTAGTCTAGTTTTTCGGTCACAGCCTGTCCTTTCTTAAATTTGCGATCATCCCTAAATGATCGCATATTAAGTGTTTCTAGCATACTGGGTTTGAGTAAGGCAATATAATTTAATGAAGGAGTGAACCGAATGGACGGATTCTAGAGAGGTCTGGCATATGGAGACCCTAGCACTAGCTTTGTACTGGCTCGTGTTTAGCGTATGTGAGCCTTAAGAGATTGGATTATCCTAATGGTGGGCCGACAAATTTTACTTTGTACTTGTCGGCTAGCTGAAGTGCTCGTTCTCCAAAGGTCTGTCCGTCGATTTCTTCTTCCCCGACAGCATCAAAGAAAAAATTTTCGAACTGAGGAGGGGAAATAATCACCAGAATCTTAGTTGGTTGCTCACTTGCTCGCCAGAATGTGTGGACAACATTTCTAGGCAAGAAAACAAAAGACCCAGTTTGAGCAACAAAGGTGTCGTCGCCCAGTTTGATGTTAATTTCACCTTCTAGGATATAAAGAGCCTCGTCTTCATTCTCGTGGATATGCTGGCCTGGCCCGCCCCCGACTAAATTGGCTTCAAAGAGAGAATAGGCCCCATTCGTGTCTTCTTTGGTCGCCTTAAAAGTTAAAGGGTGATCAGATACCTGTAGCAGCTTGCCCTCATTTGGGCCTAACACAATTCGATTGTCGGTAAATGACATGTAATTCTCCAAAGTGATTTTTGGTTAAGCTCTTTAGACATACTGCTTTTACTAGTGGTGGGCGATGAGGGACTCGAACCCCCGACTCCCTGCGTGTAAAGCAGGTGCTCTAACCAACTGAGCTAATCGCCCTTAACGCAGAGCGCGCTTGGCGGGACTTGAACCCACGACCTCAGCCTTCGCAGGGCTGCGCTCTATCCAACTGAGCTACAAGCGCATTCGAAAATATCACGCTCCAGATTACGAGTATCAAAAATAAACTCTTTCAATCTGTGGGATAAATGTTAATTCCACAAATACTGCTAGTCAATCTCGGTTAGGGCTATATTGAAATTTGATCACTGGTATGACTCTATCAGTTTTGTCCTGATATTTT
>DTSF01000043.1 GCA_012965485.1 Dehalococcoidia bacterium | reverse complement strand
TCATCAGGATGTGAACCTGACTATATCGAGAGGCATCGAAATGTTGTCAATGGGAGCAGATGTGCTGGATGTAGGTGGCGAATCTTCTAAACCCTCGGCTGTTTATGGGCATGTGAATAAAGTTTCGGCGGATGAGGAAATTCAAAGGGTTGTTCCGATCATACGTGCTTTGAGCCTCGAACCAAAGGCGGTAATTAGTGTAGATACCTACAAAGCTAAAGTAGCTAAAGCAGCCATTTCCGCTGGAGCCACAATGGTAAATGATATTTGGGGGCTCGGAAGAGATTCTGAGATGGTACACCTTATCGCGGATTCGGGAGTCTATGTAGTGATCATGCACAATACAGAATCTCCTCAATACAAAGATGTTGTTAAAGATACCGTAGAGTTTTTGAAAAAGAGAGTTGATTTTGCCATTTCAGCTGGCATAGATAAAAACAAAATCATTGTGGATCCAGGAATAGGTTTCGGGAAAGGATCCGAGCAAAACCTTCAAATCCTGAATCGGCTGCACGAATATAAAACAATAGGTGTGCCGGTGATGGTAGGAACATCTCGTAAGTCAACGATTGGCGAAATTTTGGAATTGCCAGTTGATAATCGTATCGAAGGGACTGCTGCGACTGTATCGGTAGCTATAACTAGGGGGGCTGATATGGTTAGAGTTCATGATGTTCAGGAAATGTACAGAATATCCAAAATGACAGATGCCATAGTAAGAAGGTGAGCACAATTAATATTTCAACAAATATATATGTGGGTTTGGGGAGCAATATAGGTGATCGGTTCAGCAATATTACCAATGCTACTCAGATGCTGAGGAAATTGGCCGATACACTCACTTCTTCTAAATTGTACGAAACCACCCCTTACGGGTTTTCTAAACAACCAGCATTCTTGAATTCTGTGTGTAAATTATCTACTCAATTAACTCCGTGGCTTTTTCTGCATTACGTGAAGGGAATAGAAAAAAATCTTCAAAGACACAAAGTTTTTACTAACTCTCCTAGGACAATTGACCTAGATATTTTGATGTGGGGCGATATCGTACTTGAAAGCCAACTTTTAACTATTCCACATCCGAGGTTTCATGAAAGGATGTTTGTGTTAGATCCCTTGTTTGAAATCTCTCAAACCTTGGTGCATCCACTTCTAAATTTAACCGTCGGTGAAATGCGCCAGGCAGTTCAAAAAAAGGAAGCGTTAGAGGTACGGTCATCTCCTGTGTGTGTATTTCAATAAATTCAAATTATTAACGTAACTCGGGAGGTAGAAGATTTGGGACTGAATTAGCAATGGGGAATTCCTCTTCGCATTGGGAGCAAATCAATTTCCCTTCCAAGATTTCGTCATCTTTTTCTGAATCCACATGTAATCCGAAATTTGATTTACATAATGGGCATCTAATGATTTCTAAAAACGTTTTTTTCACTTTATGAACCCTTGGAATGAAGTTTACATTTGTTAAGAGATCGTTGATATATATATCAGGTTTAACAAGTCCGAAAGCAGATAAACCAAAAGTCCTAAAACTAGCACCATATTGTATCCATTTAGCAACGTTGTGAGTCTTTTTGATCGAGGTTTTTCATGATGCCCGGCTAGGTTAGATTTTGAAATAAAATTCAGGTGGCGTTTGGCCCTTATTATGTAAAACATTCCCAATACGAAAACAATTTTTAACCCTAAAATTAAAGCGTAATTGTATCCTATGTCGCCGGGAGTTAGCCTGTTAAATGCCATTATTGCCCCCGTGGCTAAAAGTACAAATATGCAGGTGTCAACCAGCCCTCTAAATTCGGTAGATAATCGGGAGTGCAATTTTTTTATAAACGAAATTTCAGAATGCTTCACGGAAGGATTTAGAACCAAAACCCAGAATATACTTCCACCCACCCATGCAGTTGCGGAAATGAGATGTGTCCACCGTATAAAAAGATGAAATAGGTCTGATATATTCAATTTTCAGTTCGCTTTATTTTGTAAAATTAACAATTGTTGATCTAGTTCTTCTATAGTTATTTCACCTTGCCAATGACCTGCTATCTGGCCTTGGGAGTCCACAAACACTGTGGTTGGATACACCTTGATATGATAATTAACAGATACTTTCCCTAAGGGGTCTGCCCCTACGGCAAAATGTATGTTTTTTTCCTTCACAAAATCTTGTCCATCCTGAGCTGAGTCTAAGCCAAGCAATTGGATGCCCACAACGTTTACAGAATTTTTGTTCTCCAAATAAAATTGATCTATTTGGGGAAATTCAGCTACGCAAGGCGGGCATGATGGGAACCAGAAATTAACGATTGTGGGTTTACCGCCTTGTAACCTTAAATCGAATACAGTATTTTTTTTATAATCGACTGTTTCATAGAGATCTATTTTGAATGGCGGTGCAATCTTCGTGTTTTCAGTGAATGAACAACCTGACAAAAACACTACGAGACATAAAGTTATTGGGAGGTATTTCATGTGACAAATCGAGTTTAAATTTAGGCCAGTTTTTTGCATTACGGCTGGGTAGGCGGGTTTTCAAACATTAGAGTTTGTCCCTTTTCCAATAGAAGACGCATTTTATTTTCATCTATGTCTCTTTCTTTCAAAAATGCCTCCAATGCCTCCATTGGAGGAACGGATTCGTGAAGTTCTTTTCCTAACCTATTTTTGCTTTCTGAAATCACATTTTTCCGTATTGCGGCGATAAAATGTGCATTAGATAGTTTTTCTCGAATGATTTTGTCAGAGATCTCTCTGTACCGGGATGCGTGTACCTCAATTATGACCTGGACAATCGCATCCTTTATCTCATGTTTCTCTATTTCAGATAATATTTTGTCATTCGGGTATTCGTCCTTATCTTCGATGACTATTGATATCGTTTTGAATCTTCTGGCCTTCACTTCTACGAATTTGTAAGATTCAATTCGATTCCGATTGTCGATGCCTGGTGAAATGGTTATAGCACAAAATCCTTTGGAATCTTTCTCCTCACCAAAATCTATCCTTTCTAAACTACCTGAGTAGACTACAGGGGGATCGTCATTGAGAACTTGATGCCTGTGTACGTGCCCCAGTGCGACATAATCCAGTTTCTTGTTGGCTAAGGATTTTGTGGGTAGTATGTAATCTTTACCCAAGGTCATTGATTTCTCTGAACTGGTTTTGGCCAAATCTACCGATACGTGAGAGGCCAAAATTGACGGTAGGGAAGAATCTAAATTTCCTATTTCTTTGTTCAAATCCGCAATCAATTTTTCTTCAATTGCTTTGTTTAAATTTTCGTTGGAAAGTTGGGTGTATTCTGAAAGGGACATAAAATCCCCTTTTCTTATCCATGGCAAAGAGATAATTTGTATGTTGCCATTTGGAGTTTTAATAACTTCCGTTTTCAGTTCGCTTGCTACGTGTACATTCTCTATTTCAAGGGTGGAAAATATATCCAGGGTGGTTGCAGGTCCCGGTACGTTTGGTGAATCATGATTACCGGCAAGTAGAAAAACCTGAATCCCTTTTCGGGCAAGTTTCGAAATTCGTTTTACGAACTCTCTTTGATGGGTCTGAGTCGGATTTCGGCTTTTGTATGCGTCTCCACACACCAATACTAAGTCGGCTTTTTCATCAATAGCATAATCAACGAGCTCGTCAAATGAGGTCAAGAAATCTTGGAGACGAGATGAGGTCCTGCTTTCAGGGTCGGGTCGGCTGTAATTTTCGACCCCTATATGTATATCGGCCGTATGAATCACTAGCATTCACACCACCCCTTTTGTAGCTAGGGTTTATGGTTCATCACCGTAGTATAACGATTATAATTGCGGTTATATCTTCATCTTAATGGCGAGTTCCGACTCTAGTTCGCCTAACCCTACTCTGGTTTGCTGCATCGAATCTCTTTCTCTAATCGTTACCTGATCATCATCAAGCGAGTCAAAGTCTACTGTTACGCATAAGGGAGTTCCTATTTCGTCTTGTCTCCTGTACCTTCTCCCGATGCTTTGGGCATCGTCATATTGTACGTGACCTCCAATCAACGAGGATCTACGAAGCGTATCAAAAACTGACTTGGCCAAAGGTGTTAGTTTTTCGTTACGACTTAATGGCAGTACAGCTGCTTTGACAGGTGCGATTGACGGATCAAATTTAAGAACAACTCTTGTCTCAATTTTTCCCGATGCCGAAGTAAGTTCTTCTTCACAATAGGCGTCGACCAGCAGAGCCATCACCGCCCTGTCTACCCCCCACGATGGTTCTATAACGTAGGGGATGACATGTTGGCCAGAAGATTCATCAAAATAAGTGAGTTTTTCACCACTCATTTCCATGTGGGATTTGAGGTCGTAATCGGTACGGTTTGCTATTCCTTGAATCTCCCCCCAGCCCCATGGAAAGTTGTATTCAATATCATAGGTTGCCTTCGCATAGTGGGAAAGTTCGTCATCTTCGTGGCGTCGCACCCTTAGATTATTCGAATTGAGACCGATTTGGCTGTACCATGAAAGGCAGTCTTGTATCCATTGCTCATGAATTGCTTCATCTTCCCCCGGCATTACAAAATATTCGATTTCCATCATCTCAAACTCTCTAGTTCTGAATATGAAATTGCCAGTTGTTATTTCATTGCGAAATGCTTTTCCAATTTGAGCGATGCCAAAGGGGAGTTTTTTTCTAGTCGAGTTGATCACATTATTAAAATTCACAAAAATACCTTGAGCTGTTTCAGGCCTCAAGTACACTGTTGAGGCATCCTCTTCAACTGGGCCCATGAAGGTTTTGAACATTAGGTGAAAAAGTCTGGGCTCAGTTAACTTTCCTGAACATTCGGGGCAGACTTCAGTTTCAATATGATCTTCACGGTACCGTCGTTTACAATCATTACATTCGACTAGAGGGTCAGTGAAACTTTCTAGGTGACCACTCGCGCGCCATGTATCGGGGTGCATGAGAATAGAGGCATCTAGCCCTACCATGTCATCTCTTTCCCATACCATGGTGTTCCACCAGTGTTCTTTTACGTTTCTTTTTAATTCAACACCTAGCGGCCCGTAATCCCAAGTACTGGCCAATCCACCGTAGATTTCGCTGCTTTGATAAACAAACCCTCTCCGTTTACATAATGAGCTTATTTTTTCTATGTCTAGAGATGAGTCAATTTCGGCCAATTTCATGCTTCCTGTCGATGAATTTTCAAAGATCCAGTATATCAGAGCTAATAGTGAGCATAGTCGTAAATTGGGTATAACGTTTTTTGCGACTTTGTTGCTTGCCCT
>DTSF01000042.1 GCA_012965485.1 Dehalococcoidia bacterium | reverse complement strand
CAGAGGAGTCTTATCCATATTAATAGAAGGTTGGTTATCGAAAATTTTCGGGGCCAATTTGGATTGATTTGAACATGCGAAAGAAACAAATCCTGTTACGAAGCCAAATATCACTGCTAGGTGCACGAAATTTTTCATACGGAGGGACCATTACACAATTTCAATAATTAACCTTTATGGTGATTGATGATTTAAGTATAATCAACGTCAGTAATCTTTGACATTACGTTTATGATGGTCCCATATGTTGATTGACACCCATGTTCATTTAGATGCTTTTCCTGATAGTGAGATTGAGGCTATTTTAGGCCGAGGTCACGATGTGGGAGTTGGGTTCGTCATATGTGCAGGTACGACGGTCGATTCCTCTATTCGGTGTGTTGAGCTGTCACGAAGATTCCACCCCTTTTTTTCTGGGGTGGGAGTACATCCAATGGACATATCCAAACCGCTGACGACGAAAGACTATCAGACATTAACGGAATTAGCCTCAACTGAACCAAAGGTTATAGTGATGAGTGAAATCGGATTAGATTATATGGAGGGTATGCCTGACAGGGCGTGGCAATTTCCAGCCTTCAGAGAGCAAATTAGTATCGCTAGGGCACTAAAATTACCTATCGTCTTTCACAGCCGAGAAGCTCATCAGGATTGTTTTAGAGTTTTGAAAGAAGAAAAGGGCTATGAAGTAGGTGGAATAATGCACTATTTTCAAGGTTCATTAGAGGAGGCTCGGCAGGTTATAGATTTGGGATTTTATATATCGATTGCCAGGCCAATATTTCGGTTACCCCATCTTCAAGAAGTCGTCGCTAAGATCCCGATAGAAAACATAGTTATTGAGACGGATTCGGCCCCTCAACCATTTAAAAAAAATCGTGATAATTGGACAGAGCCTCGTTACCTAAGACCAATTATGGAAAAAATTGCTGAGCTTAAAGATATGGATATAGGTATGGTGGAAGCCTCACTATTTCAAAATACTAAAAAACTACTATCAGGCCAATGGGACATCGTAACGAAATTCGTTTCTAATTCCTAATCCACCATAGAATTCGTGAAATATGGGCCTATAATCATCAACCATGGAAGCAATATCCATGCGATGAACCACCCTATCATCGAGGGGAAAAATGCTTTCAAAAGGGTAATGTTATGAGTCGTTTTTACCCCGACGGTTACCGCGACTAATAACCACACTAAAGTTATTAATAGTATGTAATCTCCCACTATAGGAATCGTTGCTAAAATTAATCCAGCTCCCGGACCATATGCTATGCCAGTACTACGAACAGTATCTCTAAACTCTGCGTCTCCCCCCATAAGTCCGCATAACGTGTTGGTGATGAATGACCACATCATCAGCCCAACAAAAATAGTGGAAAATGCCACTGCCATCATTTGAAGGCGAGCGAAATCGCTTTCTGGATTAATCACGGTACCTTTGTAATGCAGGTATATTGCGCTTGAAAAGCCCGTAATTGCCACCGTCCCCAGAGATTGTATGACAAGTTCTGGCCGGTTTTTAAACTCAGGATAAATTTGTTTATTTAAGATGGCAGCTTTAAGGAGGTTATCGATCATAAATGGTATTTGCTATAGTAATGTCGGTTCGGGTTCCGACAAAATATTGATAATAGTGTAAAATCCTAACGTCCTAAAATCCTAGCATAACTGGTGTAATTCTCATCGACTCATCGATCCTAACACAAGGTGCCTATCTAACAGTTATTGGTATGGGCACATCATTTATACTCCTTTTAGTATTGATTGTCTCAATATTAGCGACTAAATACGTTTCTAATAAAATAGACCCTCCCTACGTACCTCCTAGCGAAGAGCAACAACAGGAGTTGGCCAGAAAAGCAAAGGCAGCCGCCGCTGCCTTTGCTTTTCTGGCTGCTAAAGGACGTGATCCTAAAATAGATTCCGAAGTGAAATAATAGAACCGGTCAATTTGATGGTGCACATTAGTGATTGAACAACTTCTTGATTTTATAAGAACAACAGGCCTCGCCAATTTAGGGTGGCGAGATGTCGTGATGATTTTTGTTGGCATTATATTTATATACCTCGCCATTAAAAAAGACTGGGAACCATATGAACTCCTGCCAATAGGATTGGGAATAATAGCCGCGAATCTACCTTTGACCGGTTTAATTACACCACCAACTTCAGATTCTTTGAATCAAGAGGCAGGGATATTCGGTATCTTTTTTCATTACGGATTATCTTTTTGGAATATATTGCCGCCTATTATTTTTCTCGGAATAGGCGCACTGACAGATTTTGGCCCGGTAATAGCAAATCCCAAAACTTTACTTTTGGGTGCTGCCGCTCAAATAGGCATATTTGTTGCATTTTGGGGAGCTTTAATGGCAGGATCTCTAGGTATGGATTTTGGAATTGAGGAGGCTGCTTCTATCGGCATCATCGGTGGAGCAGACGGTCCTACAACGATATTCCTTTCGGCACGGTTGGCACCAGAGATATTAGGTATAACGGCTGTTATGGCTTATTCTTACATGGCAGCCGTTGCATTTATACAACCACCATTAATGAAACTGTTCACTACGGAAAAAGAGCGGCAAATAGTTATGCGACCTCTCAGAGAGGTTTCAAAGCTTGAAAAATTAATATTTCCTAACGTGGCTCTAATAGCGATAATATTGGTGGTCCCCAAATCTGCCCCATTGATTGCCATGTTCATGATAGGTAATTTGTTTCGCGAGAGCGGAGCTGTCCCCCGATTGACAAAATCTGCATCTAATGAGATTTTGAATATCGCCACAATTTTCCTAATGATTACAGTAGGTACCCAACTCACAGCCGACAGAGTCTTCGACTGGCAGACCATGGTGATATTGATTCTTGGGTTAGTTGCTTTTTCTTGTGGGACCATTGGTGGGATACTATTTGCGAAAATCATGAATTTATTTCTCAATGAAAAAATAAATCCTCTTATTGGTTCAGCTGGTGTCTCAGCGGTACCAATGGCTGCACGCATTTCACATCACATCGGCCAAGAAGCGAATCCGAATAATTTTTTGTTGCCCCATGCCATGGGTCCTAACGTGGCGGGGGTGATTGGATCTGCTGTAATAGCAGGCGTTTTTATATCTTTGGTGGCTTAGTCAATGAAAATTCGAGTGGAAAAGAAATGGTATACGATTGAGGTAGACAGCATCTCCTCTGACTCAGCAGTTATTTTAGTTGATGGTGAAAGGTTTGAGGTGAAATTAGAAGATGTAGAAAAAACAAGTGAGCCGATGGGGGAAGTTTCCGGTTCTATGTCCGACTCTGTCGGAGTGAGAACGGACGATTTCAAGGAATTCAAAAGCCCGATGCCTGGGATTATAATATCTATTCTGGTACAGACTGGGGATGACGTGTCTGAAGGCCAGGATATATGTGTGTTGGAATCGATGAAGATGCAACAGACTCTTAAATCAGATATGGCTGGCACTATTATGGGGACAGGCGTGTCGCCAGGGGATCAAATATTGGACGGAGACGTAATTTTCCTGATTAGGTAAATACTATCCGAATTGATTCTAATTATCGCCCTAGATTTGCCAAGGCTGATTCTGCAATTAGCAATTCTTCTGTTTCTCTGATCGGGTGAATTAAATTAATAGCCAATTGCAACTCTTTTTTTGCCTCCGCCAGATTTCCGTCCTTTTTGTGAATTAAACCTAGGTATAGGTGAGTTCCTCCAAGGTCTACATCCAACGTTAACGCTTTTTGGAAATCTGTTTTAGCAAGTTCGTATCTCTCCAAATGGTAATAAGCTGCACCTCTAGATTTGTAAGCGATGGCTAGATCAGGCATTCTTTTTATTAGGGTGGAAAAGGCGTTAACAGATTCGATAAACTGCTCTGATCTCAATAAATTAAGGCCGCGATTGTAGAGAAACAGGGCTTCTATTTCAGGAGTTGGCGATGCTGATATAGGTTTTGACGGGGTGACGGTCGGGGCGATTTCAGCTTCTTGGAAAGTTTTATTGCTTGTAAGCATGGGCTCTTCGGTAGGTACGAGTGGAGTTGCCTTATCGGGGTTATTATCACAAGATAGTAATGAGCAAACTATAATTGTCACAGCAATCAATGGCAGGGGCCTGAAATATGAAATCAAGTTCACGTTGTATGACATAGGAAATAGAAAATTTAGTATAGGAGGAAGTTAACTGATTCCTATTCTACCATCTCAATGAAATTGGAGGATATGTTGATAAAAACCCTTGAAGATAAAACCCCACTGGTTCACCCTACCGCTTTTGTTAGCGAAGCAGCTTATGTTGTAGGTGATGTTGAGATAGGCGAAGGATCAAGTATTTGGCCTGGAACCGCTATAAGAGGTGATATGGGTAAGGTAAGAATTGGTAAGTATACAAATATTCAAGATAATTCAGTGGTGCATGGGGACGATGACGTCGAAATTGGCGACTACGTGACTGTAGGTCATAGAGTTATGTGTCATGCGAAATACATAGGAGATCAATCACTCATCGGGAATGGGGCTATAATAAATGACGGGGTAATAATCGGGAAAAATAGTGTGGTCGGGTCGGGGACTATGGTGCTAGAGAACATGGATATACCAGAGAGGTCCATTGTTGTGGGTATGCCTGGAAGAGTTAGAGGTGAAATTCAGCAAAAACATTTAGATCTGCAGGTGGAGCTTGCCGATATTTATTCCAATCAAGCCAAGCGATACAAAAAAGAAGGTACTCTCGAGTAGAAGATCTGTTTCAGGAAAGAATTACGGGGGTACCATGCTCTGGGTGAGTGATTATTGTCACTTCAGACCCATATATGGAGTCAATATTATTTTTTGTTAATACTTCTCTAGGCAGCCCATCTGCAGCGATAGATCCATTTGAGAATAGAAGGATTCTGTCGCTGAATTGAGCTGCGATATTTAGATCATGTATAGCCAAAATAGTGACCCCGAACCCAGATTTTAGCGCGTGTATTTTTTTTATGAGTTCCATAACTTTGATTTGATGATAAATATCTAAATTGGAAGTCGGTTCGTCTAACAGCATTATTGGTGACTGTTGGGTAATCGCAAGAGCCAACATAGCACGTTGCCTTTCTCCACCTGAAATCTCCCCTAATTTTCTTCTGGAGAGATAATCTATTTCTGTTAAAGACATGGATTTGCGTGCTATATTAAAATCTTCCTTTGATTCCCATTGAAGTAATCCAAGGTGAGGATTTCGTCCCAACATCACAAAATCTTCGATGCTGATCTCATCCGGAAGTTTGGGGTTTTGTGGGACCATAGATATCCAAACC
>DTSF01000041.1 GCA_012965485.1 Dehalococcoidia bacterium | reverse complement strand
GGAAGTAGGTTTCACAGTAGAATTATGGCGCCGGGAGAGCAAAAAGGCACGATCGATCAGTATACGATCTCTTCCTCCCTACGGAGTAGAGATCGTAGTGCCCAAAGGTCTATCTCATAAAACCGTAACAAGAATCGTTAAACAAAATAGTCTGTACATTAATCAGAAGTTATGTGATATCAAAAATAGAAATTTTGACATCAAACCATCAAACATTTTTATTCCGGCCAGCAGCGAAGCCTTTAGTGTTATCTACCGCAACCCTTCCATGGAAAATTCCGAGCTGACGGAGACAAATGGAACCATAATACTCAACGAACCAAAAGAAAGAGTGTCCCTAGTCACTAACTCGAAGCTTCTCCAACACTGGTTGCAAGGTAAAGCCGTCTCAATTTTAGGAAAGGCTGTAGAAACCATTTCCAATAAATTGAATATTCCATACAACAAAATAAAAATAGGTAGCCGTAAAAGCATATGGGGTAGCTGCTCTTACAAAAAAAATATAAACCTCAACAGAAATTTAGTTTTCCTTGAACTTGGCCTAATTGAGTACGTTGTAACTCATGAGTTATGTCATATCCTTGAAATGAACCACTCAAAACAATTTTGGTCTTTACTAAATGAATCATTACCTGGATCCAAAAAATTACAGAAACAATTAAAGTCCGACGCTAATAGTTCAATACCCTCATGGGCATTGATTTAAAATCACACAAATCGAAATAGCAAAACCATGAGAATTAATGGAAAAAGAACGCTATCTGTAGCGATAATAGCAATTCTGATTCTTATATCTGCAAAATCCGATGTTCATCATTTCACTCAAAGCGACTATGCTGCTGGACCTCATGCTTTCTCGTTAGTTCGTTGGGAACTAAGACATGTACCTTTGAAATGGTTACACCTGTTGTGGGAAAAATACCCTGGTCACAAACCTAATGACGCTGAACGAAACACTGTAATTAAGGATTATTTAACCACGACATTAAAACTCCAAAAGCAGCTAGTTAGCTTAGATAATTCAACAACACTTAACCGCTTAGTGGATACAACATCGATGAGTCAGACAACACTCAAAAATAAGGAAATCGAATATTTACGACGGAAAAGAGAAGCACTAAGAGGTAGAGCAGAAGAAGCGATTGAATCCTCCGTGAGCAGTGCTGCGCGTAATAACAACTTAGGTCTACCTTTTGGGTTACTTATCCCACCCACAGATTTCAGGCTTGGAGACCCACCTCATATTCTTATTACCTCCAGAAGAGACAAGATAGAACTTACAGGCAGTAAATTGATAAAGCCTGACTTAGAGTGGTCTGATCGCACAGAAATTGAGAGTAGGGCGGAACAATATGAAAACACTTCTGCACTAGTTGACGATCTCGCAGGCCTAGGAACCTATCCAGCCATCGTGTCAGACAAAGATGAGCTCAGACAAATAATGCGCACCGCAGCTCACGAATGGCTACACAACTATTGGATATTGAAACCGCTGGGCAGAAATATGTGGTCCTCTCTGAACATGCAAATTTTGAATGAAACTGCGGCAGATTTAGCAGGGAACGAACTGGGAGACGAAGCCTTCGAAGTGCTTGGTAACCCTACCGTAAAATCATACCGATACGATAATTTGGACTCGGACAACACTCATCTAGTCAGAATATTGCGTGAAACTAGAACCATTGTGGAAGAAATGCTCGGAAATGGAGAAATCGAAAAAGCAGAGCAATATATGGACAAACAGCTATGGAATCTAAAGCTTGGTGGTTACAACATTAGAAAATTGAACCAAGCATATTTTGCCTTTCGGGGAAACTATGCTGAAAGTCCTGCCTCAATTAGCCCTATAGGACAGGAACTAAGGGAATTACGAGGCTATTTTGACAATGTTGGAGATTTTATCGAATCTATCTCACAAATTGGGGATTACGGGCAGTTCCAGTATGTATTGAATCTCAAAAGAAAGCAGTTATTCATCAATAAGTAATATTTGACTAATTGCCAGACTCGAAACTTTTTTAGACAATGCCTGAATCAAACTCAAATACTCCCTTACTCACATTAAGCCTCAATATATCTGAAGCACCACCGGCAATTCGCATCGATCTTATTTTTCTGTACAAATCTTCCAAAGGATGGCCCGATACTAAAGCCTGACCACCGACTAATTGAACGGCTGTATCAACTACACTAGAAGCCGCCTCAGTACAAAATATCTTAGCTGTTGTAACTTCATTTATAAACTGATCTCCGGAACCTAGGAGTCTTCCTACTCTGTACAGAACAGATCTTGCGGCAAAGGTATTGATACGCATGTCGGCATATCTCAACCTCACCCCTTCAAAATCAGAAAGTGTTCCACCAGACCTATGGGGTTTCTTCAGATGGGCTGTCACTATATCCAAGGCATACATTGCCAAACCTACCGAGGTAGCAGATTGTTCTATCCTCTCCTGCATTATATTTCCCAAGGCTCGAGGTATTCCCTGGCCAATCTCCCCGATTATATTGGCGGCATCTACATTCACTGATTGGAATTCAACTACAACATGCGAACTGCCATCCAAACTATAAAATGGATCTCCCATTTTTATACCGTCAGAATTGGAATCGATAACCAGGACTGCAGGACCAGACTTATCGGTAACTTTTTCAGGATCAACGGTTAATACCACGGACATGAAATCAGACAAATGTCCTCCCGAGACATAGGATTTTTCGCCTGACACCACTAGATTACCATCATCCCATTTAGCAACAGTTGGTAAATCAGCATTTGACTCCGTAAAGGCAAATGCCCCCTTTTTCTCGCCTCTCAAGAGAGGAATAAGATAGTTGGATTTCAAAAGCCCAACCGCCTTCGATAGAAGCCCGGGCTCGGGACCAATTATAGATCCTGGATACAAAATACCTGATTTGGCAATAGTTTCACGAGCGATTAACATTTCCATGGCAGATGAGGCACGTCCACCCAGTTCTATCGGCTGAGCCATTCGGTAGTAGCCTTTCTCCAAACTTAATTCCCTAAATTCATTTTCAGAGCTACCCAAATGCTCCAACAGGAAGTCAGAAAATTCCTCTCGAAATTTAAGCAGATCTGGCGTGAGGCTTTCAGGCATAGACTACTCCGAAACTTTCACTAAAGTCTTACCAAAGTTTTCTCCGTTCAGCATCCCAATAAACGCCCTGGGTGCATTTCTCAACCCTACTACAACATCCTCTTTATATTTGAGTTTTCCCTCTTTAATCCAAGAGGCCATTCGAGTAATGCCCTCGTCGTATCTGCTCTCATATGCGAAAACTAAAAATCCCTGCATTTTAGCCTGTGATCTAGTTAAAATACCTAAGTTCCTAGGAGCCATATCAGGAGATTCAAGATTGTACTGGGATATTTGACCACATATAGCAATTCTTGCACCTGTGTTGATTCGGTCCATCACGGAATCGGTGACAATACCACCTACATTGTCAAAATATACATCAATCCCTTCTGGGCATAATTCATCCAAAGATTCTCCAACATTAGTATTTTTATAATTTATTCCTGCGTCGAAGCCTAATTCATTAACAATAAATGAAACTTTGGCTTCAGATCCAGCTGTCCCAATTACTTTACAACCCATTATTTTGGCTATTTGCCCTACAATTTGACCTACTGCACCTGACGCTGCAGAAACTACCACCGTATCTCCTGGGGTCGGGTCACAAACATCCAAAAAGCCAAAATATGCCGTCAAGCCAGGCATACCTAAAACACCTACCGCGGTCTGCAAAGGTGCTAGAGATTCATCAACCTTCCGTACATCCAGTCCATTCGACAAGGCATAGCTTTGCCAACCAAATCTCCCTTCCACTATATCTCCAGGTTTGAACAAAGGTGATCTAGACTCTATAACTTTAGCAACTGAACCACCTACCATAGGATCACCGATATTTACTGAAGGTGCGTATGATTTGGCATCGTTCATCCGACCCCTCATGTAGGGATCGAGAGACAACCACAATGATTGAAGTAAAATCTCTCCCTGCTGTGGCTGCGGAATCGTAGATTCCACCACATCAAAATTGTCTTCGGTTGGGAAACCTTTCGGTCTTGACTTAAGAAGAACTCTGAGATTGATTTCAGTTGACAAATTCCTACCTCCAGTAGATAACCTCGAATTAGCATATGGGAGCAAGGCTGGGTAGGTCAATCAGGGTCAAATTTTACGATTAAGCTTCCTGTATAATTCCACCCAAGCCAAATATTTTATTGATTCGGAACCTATCCTAACCCCAAGGTGTACTAACATTGAAGTCTCTCGGAACCCAAATTCTATTAGATTTAGAAAATTGCAATTCTCGCCTTCTTGATGATATCGATTTTGTGAAGGGTGTTTTGAAAGAGGCTGCGAACTCTGCAGGCGCTACCATCATTGGAGAGACATTTCACAAATTCAAACCTGTAGGGGTAACCGGCGTTGTTTCAATAGCAGAATCGCATATATGTATCCACACCTGGCCAGAATACTCATATGCTTCAGTGGATGTTTTTTCATGTGGTGAAGATTTTAATTTGGAAAAAGCCTGCGAGATCATCTGTGACAAATTGGAATCAGGAGATTCTTTTTCTACGATTATTGACCGAGGGATAAGAGAAGATGAAGAAAATTCCGGTGACGGTAAGTGAACATATCATCAACTGAATGGCATATAGAGCCAATTAGCGCCGGTCTGATACAGGCAGAAAGAATCACCTCGGTAATATGCGATATTCAAACTGAATTTCAACATGTAATGATCGTTGAGGGAGAATGTTTCGGAAGGTCTCTCATATTAGACGGCAAAACCCAGTCAACTGAACTTGATGAATTTGTCTACCATGAAGGATTAGTGCATCCCAGTATGGTGTCACATACAAATCCAAAGGATGTTCTGATCGTAGGAGGAGGGGAAGGAGCAACAGCGAGAGAGGTCTTAAAATACCCCAGTGTTGAAAAGGTGACCATGGTAGATATAGATCAGAAATTAGTAGAACTATGTGAAAAATTCTTACCAAATCACCATATGAATTCCTTCAGCAGCCCTCGTATGGATTTATATTATTCAGACGCTTTAGAATTTGTTGAATCGTTAACCAAAAGATTTGACGTCGCGATCATTGATGTTCCTGACCCATTGGAATACGGGCCAGCTTTTCAGCTGTTTACAGTGGAGTTTTTCGATCTTCTCAAACGAAAATTAACCGCGAACGGGATTATGGTCATACAGGCAGGGGCTACTGGTCCCTCCTTCTCAGAAAAGTGCTTTACCGCCGTGGCAAACACAGTTTCACAAACATTCAGTATCTGTTCT
>DTSF01000040.1 GCA_012965485.1 Dehalococcoidia bacterium | reverse complement strand
CCATCACTTGGCTTACTCCTCTCATTCCTAGTTTGGTTCTACTAGGATATATTTTGAAAGTTGGTAAATTATATCGCAACTTGGACAGTATGATGAAGCCACTCTGATCTTAATTTTTAATATAAAATGATTAGGTTCCAAAATAGAGGGAGATGAAATGGAATTCCAAGCCCCACGAGGCACCGCTGATGTTTTACCAAATGATCAAGGATATTGGCGCTACGTAGAAAGCATCGCTTCACAGGTTGCCGAAAGCTTCGGATATAGAAGAATTGATACACCAGTGTTTGAAGATACCAATCTGTTCATTAGAGGAATTGGTGATTTGACAGACATAGTGGAAAAAGAAACCTACACCTTTAAAGATAGAGGAGGGGATTCACTAACCCTTAGACCGGAGGGTACAGCTTCTGTTTGCAGAGCCTACCTTCAGCACGGTATGCATAACATGCCCCAACCAGTGAGACTTTTCTATCTTTGCCCAAATTTCAGATACGAAAGACCTCAAGCTGGTAGATTCAGAGCCTTTCACCAATTTGGCATAGAGGCCTTTGGAGAATCAGACCCATATATAGATGCAGAGGTCATCGAAGTTTCTTGGAGGTTTTTGAAAACCGTAGGCATTGATGATATATCCCTCAGCATCAATAGCATTGGTGACATGGAATGCAGACCTAAATACGTCGATGCTTTAAAAACTCACTATCAAAATCATTTATCTTCACTCTGCCCTGATTGCCATAGAAGACTGGATACCAATCCTCTTCGCTTGTTGGATTGCAAAATTGAATCGTGCCAACCAGTTATTGAATCTGCTCCAAAAGGTACTGAATATCTATGCATCCAGTGCAACACTCACTGGTTACAACTCCAAGAATATTTAACTGAAGTCGGGATCGGATTCGACGTTGATAATACCCTTGTCAGAGGTCTCGATTACTATTCGAGAACCGTATATGAAATAACTCCACCAATGGATGGAAGAACCAATGTGATAGCAGGGGGAGGCCGGTATGACGGTCTATTGGAACAATTGGGTGGTCCGGCGACACCTGGAATAGGGTTTGGGATGGGAATAGAAAGAGTAATTGAGAACATCAAAAGACTTGGAATCATTATTGCTGCTGACTCCAAACTAAACATTATGTTTGCCCATATGGGGGAACTCGCGAAGAAGGAATCGATTCGTTTATCCTCGGAGATACGACAGCTAGGAGGAGAGGCTTTTGTGGGCCCTTCAAGAGGATTAAGAAGCCAAATGCGCTACGCATCGAATATGAATGCATCACACACAATAATTATAGGAGACGATGAACTCTCTAGCGGTTCATACACTGTGAGAGATCTGAATAGTGGAGATCAATCTGAAATGACTGCAGACAGGATTCTTAATTTTGTTAAAGACTACGACAATAGCCATAGAGTGAATTAAATGCCTCAAAACGATACCCTGATTTCAGATGTCCTTGCCCAAGCCCAGGAATACATGCAGGGAAACAAAATCGATGGCTGGCTACTTTACGACTACAGGGGAATGAATCCGATTTTCTGGGACACAATCGGCTATATACCGAATGTGACCAGACCGTGCTGGCTTTGGATCCCAGCAAGTTCTGATCCAAAACTTGTAGTGAGTTTCGTAGACCAAAATCGATTCGAGCATTTGGGGTTAAAAACTGATTTATGGGTAAGCAGAGAACAAATGATTAATATCCTAAAATCCCACATGCCACAACAGGGGAAAGTGGCTATGGAATATTCACCAATGGGAGTTTTGCCTCGGGTCACAAAGGTCGATGGAGGCACTTTAGAGCTCGTTAGAAGTTTAGGGGTTGAAGTTGTCACTTCTGCTGATTTAATTCAATTCGCTACACAAAGATGGTCGGATAAGGAGTTAGAGTCACACCTCAAGGCATCTAAGATTCTAGCTACGACTGTGAAAGAGGCTTTTACACATATTGGAGAAAATATAGGTTCTAGTCTGACAGAATTCGAGGTAGCAGAATTTATACGAGAAAAATTTTTAGAACAAAATCTTAAAACCCCTGATGGCCCTGTCGTGGCGATAAATGACCACGCAGCAGATCCTCATTTTGAACCGACAGAGAACAACAGTGTCCCAATCAAGACAGGTGACTGGATATTAATAGACCTTTGGGGAAGAATAGGGGATGAGCCTTCCGTATGTGCAGATATAACTTGGACAGCATTTATTGGCGATACGGTGCCTGCTAAACATTTAGAAGTATTTAATGCAGTCGTGGGTGGGCGGGACGCAGCAGTGTGTTTATTAGAAAAAGCTCACCGTGATGGCAGACAATTGCAAGGTTGGGAGGTTGATGTTGAAGCTCGCAATTATATTCGGAATACCGGGTACGGAAAATATTTCAGTCACAGGTTGGGTCATAGTCTAGGTAAAGAGGTCCATGGAAACGCGGTCAATCTAGATGGATGGGAAACAAATGACACTCGCATTATATCTCCTGGAATTGGATTTACGGTTGAACCTGGAATCTACCTACCAGGCGAATTCGGCGTCAGGTCTGAGATAAACGTCTTCTACTATGAAGACGGTCCGAAGGTAACTACTGAACGTCAGACAGAGCCATACTTAATAACGGTATAGGTTTCACTCCTTGTAATTTGCTCTAAATCCTAGTGAGGAAATAGAGTCCTGTTTGTTTCAGGAAGCTTAAGGGTCGCAAGCAGTACAGTGGCAATCAAAACCATAGTGCCGCTGTACACAAAAGCAGACTGCAGCCCGAATTCCTTAACAATAAGCGCCGCGATGAAAGGTGAAAAAGACCCCAAAAAGCTGGCACCGTAAATCAGTGATACAACCGTAGACTGTGCCTTACCCTCAGCCACGTCCATGGCGGCGGCAATGAATATCACATGCAACGAGTAAACAAAAGCTCCCATTAGCAACACATTCAGCCACAGCTGGTACCCATCTTCAGCGAAATTTAATGCTATAAATAAAAGACCTAAGGCTGTCATTGCAGGGACTAAAACAATTTTCCTACCATACCTATCTGAAACCCATCCCATAGCCGGTTGGGCAAATATCCCAACTGCCTGAGAACCCGATATAAATAAGCCTGCCATCAATGCAGTTTTGTTCAACCCGCCTTCGTCGATCGGAGACATAAGATAGAGAATTAGGAAGGATTGAATGGCCGACTGACCCATAGATCTAAGCCCTGTCACAAGGATAAGGCCCAACATGTTCCAGACCTTTAGAAGCGAGCCCAAATCACCGAAGTAGTCTTTGAATGAACTACTACCAGTTTCTACTGAAGGAATATTTCTCATCATTAGATATACAAATACGGCAAAAAACAATGCGGGTATAACACTGATTCTAAAAACTTCATCCCACTTAAAGGCTACCAGATACGTAACCGTTATAAGGGTACCCACCTTAAATGTTTCTGCCGTGACTAATCCGACGATTAAAGGTCCTAGTACCTCTCCTACTGATCCACCCGTACCGTGCAGAGAAATGGCAAATCCCCTTCGATCCGGAAATTTTCGCGAAAGGGATGCAATAGCAGGAGGATGATAGAGGGACGGACCTATACCAACCAGAAATATTACGAGCACTATCCAGAAAAAGTTTGGAGCAACCCCAAGCAGGAAGTAAGATATCCCCATAAGGGCAAGAGAGATAAACAGCATAGCACCAGACCGGTTAGCAAACCGTTCGCCCAAGTAACCGGCAACCATCGTGGTCCCACCAGAGGTAATATTCCTAAACGTGAACAATGCCCCATACTGCGTCACGCTCAAACCTCTATCTATTTTCATTAGGGGAAGAAGAATGGGAAGGGAGGAGTTGAATACATGCTTAATCGCATGCCCTATTATGACCGAAACCGCTAACCTATTACGGCCCTCCCTGACTTCAGGAGAGAGGTCCGCAGACTCGGCTTCTTGGTAATCTACAGGCTCGGTCATGCAATTGCCTTATTTCGGGTGAACCCAATAATTACTGTTACTAACCACAAAACGCGCGAATCATAACACCTTGTGATGTACATTCAATCGATTTTTAACTCATCGGATTTCCAATATTCATGGAAATGATTAAGAGGTCCATGGCCAGTACCAATCTTTAAGTCATGTCGAATTGAACCGGTTACGAACGCTTTTGCTTGACTGACAGAATTTCTTGTCGACATCCCTTTAGCAATACCAGCAGCGATTGCTGAGGCGAAAGTACAACCTGTACCATGAGTGTTGAGGGTGTTGACCCTCTTGGTGGTGAACAGATAAAACGATGTACCGTCATAAAATATGTCAGTAGCTGGGCCTTCATTTATATGACCGCCTTTCACCACAGCTGATTTACAACCCATTTCTACTAGTTTTACAGCGGCAGCTTTCGCACTATTTACATCGGCAACAGTTATACCCGTAATCGCAGTAGCTTCAGGCCCATTTGGGGTAACGATTAAAGCAATCGGAATGAGTTCTGTTTTTAACGCTTCTATAGCTTCATCCTGCAATAACGTATCGCCACCTTTGGCCACCATAACCGGATCAACGACTAAATTCTCGATTTGGTATTGGGATAACTTCCCTACCACAGCTCTGATTATTTCAGAGCTAGACAACATACCAGTTTTAACAGCATCGGTTCCGATATCTGTCAACACAGAATCAATTTGATTTTCGATTAAAGTGACTGGCATTTCCAATATGTCTTGTACCCCAGTAGTATTTTGAGCGGTTATGGCTGTTACTGCTGAGGTTCCATAAACTCCATTCGCGGCAAAAGTTTTAAGGTCCGCTTGAATACCGGCGCCTCCACCAGAATCTGATCCAGCTATCGTCAAACACCTTGGTGTGGGTTTCGTTCGTGCCTTCATAGTTGATCCCCTAAATTCATCTTCATTTAAACATCAAACCAGAGCTCATCATTGCATGCAGATTCCCAAAACAAAAATTCATATCTAAGAGCTGTGTGAAATAGGTAATCGGCCCTTTCGGCTGTTATTTTTGAATCGTTATTTATATAATTTTCTAACCAAGACACCAAGTCCCCAAGTACTTCAGGTCCATGAAGGTCAATCCATTCTCTGTAAACAGAATTGGCCGGTTTTACTTTTTCTTCCATCAACCGGGCTCCCCAATCTAAATAAGTACCTTCGGTGACATATAACACCAAAACAATTTCATCAAAAGTACCTTCAAAAGACGTCCTGACTAAAAAGTCCCCAAAGGCTTGAGTAGTAGGAGAAGCCTTAACAGAAGAATAATCTTTTTCAGATGCTCCTAACTGATTAAAAAATCGCATAAATAGGTCGTTTTCTGAATCCAACACACCAGTCAGAAAATCATTGAAAATCGAGGCAGCGTTCAAATTTGG
>DTSF01000039.1:4331-5394 GCA_012965485.1 Dehalococcoidia bacterium | reverse complement strand
CATGGTTTTCGGCTATCGGGATTATTAAACTGGCAATATTCATAGGAGGGGTACTTTTCTCACTGCTCCTCTTCCTCGACAAGGAAACCATATTTGGAACCGCTTCTATCCTGATCTCAACCGCAAGCTTAATTTGGTTTTTAAAACTGCAATTTTTGCCCAGCCGAACCCTCCACAGCAATCAACAAAATGCGGCGCCAACCATATCTAATCTAGAAATATCAATAACCGAAAATACCGATTTATTAAAAACCATGAATTTATCTGGTGAGTCGATAACCGATTTTAGAAAGACGTTCACCTCAATTAATGCTGAATCGGCCCAGCAAGAAAAATTAAATGAGAAGATTAAAGCTTTGGAAGAGCAATTAGAAAAATATACTCACCAACTGTCATATGCGAAAGAAAATGTTAAAAAATCTCAAGCAAACCAAAAAGAAACCCAAGAAGAGTGGGAAAAATGGTTGTCTGATAAAGATTTACCTACTGTGCTGACCCCAATAGCAATGTCAGATTATCTGGGTCAAATCAGAACAGGAAAAGAAAGACTATTGAATGCCGAAACAATGGCAGAAAGAATAGAAGCGATCAGGACTGACATCTCTGAATACACCAGTTTAATAATCCCGATAGCCGAAAACCATGAGATTGAATTCGAGGTGGGCGATAATAATTCGCTATTGAATGTTGCTGAATCCTTACTAAATGGGCTTGCCGTTGAAAGAGATAAGAATTCCAAAAAAGATCAAAAACTGTCTGATTTGAAAAAATTTGAGATGAACTTATCTAAGCGAAAACAAAATTTAGAAACTGTTGACCAATCAATAAAGTCCTTACTAGAAGAAGCCTCCACCGACACTATCGACAAATACAGACATAGGGCGGAATCCCTATCTGATAAGAAGCAACTTGAAAGTCGCCTAAGAGAACTGGAATTAATTTTGCAGACCAGTAGCGGACCAGCAGAACATTACAAAAGATTCCTATCAGAATTATCACAAATTTCATTAGAAGAAATAGACTCAAGCATTTCAGAATTAAATAACCGTATAAGTGAAATAGA
>DTSF01000039.1:0-4321 GCA_012965485.1 Dehalococcoidia bacterium | reverse complement strand
AATGCATACACCCAAACAGTCGAGGAAGGCGCTCAAGCCAATCAGTTGATTGATCAACTGATTGACGAAGACAAACTTTCTTCTTTACAGATTGAAAAAACCCAGTTGCAAGAGCAACTGCGAGAAAACATAACTCTCTGGACCAAGCTTTGGTTGGCCTCTGATCTTTTGCGCAAAGGCAGAGATAAATTTCAAAGCGAAAGGCAACCAGGTGTCATCAAACAAGCAGAAATTTTTCTAAAGACGATCACATCAGACAGGTATAAAGGAATGTATGCCCCTATAGGGGGAGATGAGCTGACAGTTATAGACGAGTTTGATTTTAATAAAAATCCCAATCAACTCAGCAGAGGTACTAAAGAGCAGTTATTTCTATCTTTGCGATTTGGACTTATAAAGGAATATGGCGAATCTATCGAAACACTACCGGTAATTGTGGATGAAGTCCTTGTTAATTTTGACCCTGAAAGAGCTGTACGGTCCTGTTCAGCGTTCGCACAACTAGCCGATACAAACCAAATCATAGTATTTACCTGTCACCCAGATATGGTTGATGCATTTAAATCGGTATCTAGCGATGTACAAGTGATTCCTATTGGTAAATCAGACCAGTAACTCGGCCTGTTACATATAAATCACTGTATCCGTTTTATTACATACGGATTCTATAAGACAAAATATGCTAAAAAGGGATGGGTTAAATGATCAGTATCAAATTAAACTCAAAAGGGGAACCCGTACAAGCGTTAGGGCATCGTACCCGGCAATCGTCCATATACAAACCTGGCCAGGAAGAAATTTTTAAAATAAGCAGAAGTAAATTTGACGATTTTTTAAAATGCAAAAGATGCTTTTATCTGGATCGTGTATGCGGATTGGCAACTCCTTCATTGCCCGGGTGGACTCTCAATGAGACCACTGATCTGTTATTAAAGAAGGAATTTGATAGGTGCCGGGAGTCCCAAATACCCCATAGGATTTTTGGAGAATTTGGACTAAATTCAGTAGTTCCATTCAACCATCCAAATATGGATAAATGGAGAAATTCTTTAGCTGGAGGTGTGGAACACCAAATCGAAAATACTAATATTATTTTCCATGGCGGGGTTGATGATATTTGGCACAACAAAGACACTGATCAAATCATCATTGTGGATTACAAGTCACAAGCAAGCACTAGGCAAGTTACGACAGAAGATTATTTAGGGTATGTATTCCATCAGTCTTATAAAATACAGCTGGATGTTTACAGTTACCTTATGTCAAGAAATGGTTTCGATGTCTTCCCCACGGCTTATTTTTATGTTTGCAATGCTGACCGAAATGCAGAGGCCTTCAGTGGCGAACTAAGCTTCTCCGAAACTCTAGTGCCTTACAACTGGGATACTAGCTGGATTGATGGGAAATTAGCAGAAATGATCGCCATTCTAAATTCAGAAAATTTACCAAATTCCAATCCATCTTGTGAGAACTGTGCATATGCAAGGCAGCGTAATTTAAAGGAAGTCCTACACTGAACAGCCTAGGATTAATGATTCATGGAGAAAATTGACAGGTATTTAGGGTCTCTCCAGGGATTAGCAGTAGGAGATGCATTAGGCACAACCCTGGAATTCGCAGAACCCGGAACATTTACTCCGATTACAGACATGGTTGGAGGCGGACCTTTTAGTTTGAGACCAGGAGAATGGACCGACGATACCTCAATGGCTCTGTGCCTTGCAGAAAGTTTGGTTGAGAAAAACGGCTTTGACCCTCAAGATCAGATGGAACGATATGTAAGGTGGTGGAAAGAAGGCCACCTTAGCCATTCCGGTAATTGTTTTGATATTGGAAATACCACCCGGAAAGCATTAAGTCAGTTTGAAATAACTCAAGACTCTTTCTCGGGCTCTTCTGATTCATTTGCTGCTGGTAATGGTTCGATAATGCGACTAGCTCCTGTACCTATGTTTTATGCCCGTGAACCCGAACTCGCCATTATGAAATCAGCTGAAAGTTCTAGAACGACACATGGAGCCAATGAAGCTATAGATGCCTGCAAATACCTGGCTGCCATCATTGCAGGCGCCATTAATGGTGCAACGAAAGATGAGCTTCTTTCAGAGCGTTACTGTCCAATTGACGATTATTGGAAGAACAACCCACTCACTCCCTCCATAGACGAAATCGCCATGGGGTCGTTTAAAAGAAAGGATCCACCAGATATCAAAGGAACCGGCTATGTAGTCAAATCACTTGAGGCGGCATTATGGGCCTTCAATAAGGGAAAGACCTTTGAAGAAGGTTGTTTACTCGCCGTAAATCTCGGTGACGATGCAGACACAACAGGAGCAGTTTACGGGCAAATTGCTGGGGCCTACTTTGGAAAACAGGGTATCCCGGAAAGATGGTTAACAAATTTAGCTTGGAGACCAACAATATTGGACCTAGCTCATAGATTATTTGACAGTAGTAAGAAGTGGCGACCCCGACCAGATTCGAACTGGCGATCTCAGCCTTGACAGGGCCGTATGTTAAACCGCTACACCACGGGGCCGCGAAAAAACCTAACGAAAGTTAGTTAGCGAATTGTATTTAGAGTTAATTAACCCGTCAATCAATATTACGAAGATAGGCCTGCTGCTTCCAAAGCCTCATCGAGTTTTGCAGGGCTGTAACCAACCACTTTCTCTTCACCGATAACTGTGACAGGAGTGCTTCTGTATCCCATAGATACCAAATCCTTCAAAGAATCTCTATCCGTAGATACATTGTGCTCCGTATACTCAAAACCCTTTCGTGAAAGATACACTTTCACCATATGGCAGGGGCCTCAACCTACAGATGTGAAAACCTTTATCGGTTCACTCATCGCTATCTCCTATCAAGAATTGTTAACTCAAAAAATGATGATCACTCATTTTAACCCATCACAACTATTTTTTCTGTTTACCTTTTCGCCTACGTTTGTTGAATTCTTTCTTACCGCCGGTATTTTCAAAAAGTTCAGTTCCAAGTGGTACTGCTTCATCTATAGTCTGTGCGAAATCCTCTCCGGATTCATATTTGCGAAGAAACTCTTCGCTAACGAAAAACATTCATATACAGAATCCATCCCTTTCAATGTCTTCATGGTGTCTCTCGCAAGGGCATATTTTTTTGCGATCCTCAACTGGATCGCCACTCAGTGGCATTCAAGGGCAATATCTGTACCCTTCCAACCTGTGGTTCTCTGCTAAACCCTTCTGCACTTCCTGGACGACTTCTTTCTCAGGAAAGAATTCGTAGGGGCCACGATCAACATAGCGCTCTGAAAATTTTTGAGCACTTGCCAGGGCTTCGGATTCTGACATCTCCTTTGGCATACCTATAAACACCTCAACTTACGTTATCTGGGACAGAACCAGTACGCATCATGCTATGCATACTGCAATCCATTCTTCGAAACGATTTTTCCTGCATTTCGATTCGCTCAACCAGTGAAGGAAGAGCATCCATTATTTCATCATCTGTTTTATTCTCAGATACTTCAAGGCTCAATAAAGCAGCGGTCCCGCAGTCACAACTTGCAGAAAAAAACACCTTCTTAAGAATGCATCTGGAAGCTCTTTTTCATTATTTGAAGTGATAATGACTACTGGTCGTTTTTCTGCAACAATTGTTTCATTGGTTTCATATACATAAAACTCCATTCTGTCGAGCTCTTGCAGTAAATCATTTGGAAACTCAATATCTGCTTTATCAATTTCATCAATAAGCAAAATAGGCCTTTCATTAGCAGTAAAAGCATCCCAAAGCTTACCTTTTTTTATGTAGTTTTTGACGTCTTTTACTTTCTCATCCCCGAGTTGAGAGTCCCTTAACCTAGTGATAGCGTCATATTCGTATAAACCTTGCTGTGCTTTAGTTGTTGATTTTATATGCCAAGTAATTATTGGCATATCAAGAGCTTTAGAAATCTCTTCAGCTAGTACAGTCTTACCGGTACCAGGCTCCCCCTTAACAAGAAGTGGCCTTTCTAAACTTATTGACGCATTCACAGCTATTCTAAGATCTCTGGTTGCTATATAATCTTTTGTACCCTCAAATCGCATTTTTCACCTTTTCATTATACTTATATAATAAGTTACGACAATCTAATCACCAAATTTTCAAATTTCAACAATGTTTATTTATAATAACTATTGCGATTAGTGTTTTTTTGTTTTAATACCCCAATTTCTAGAAAGGTTAAATATGGCTACACGTTTACCAAAAAAATACGCACCATCAGTGGAAGAACCTTTTATGAATGCCAAGCAAAAGGAATTTTTTAGAAGAAGGCTTGATAATTGGCGCA
>DTSF01000038.1 GCA_012965485.1 Dehalococcoidia bacterium | reverse complement strand
TCAATTTACCTATTCAATACATACTTTAATAAAAAGGAACATAGAAAAACCCCTGGGACCGTTACTGCCATATCGGATGATTCTTTCAGTTTATCAGTGGCGCCAGGTCACATTACAGTCGGCAGAGTAAAAGTAGATGGCGGATCCAAAGTTACGGCCGCTGAGTTTGTTGAGTCCCACGGATTAAAAATCGGAGATAGATTTGGATTTTAAATATATTCCTTATCCCAAATATTTAAATTAAATACTCAAAGGAGTAAAGAAATGGAAGGCAAATATTATTTCTCAGCAGCAATGGATATACCACAAGACAAAGAGGCCTTGTTTGACGAGGTATATGACAAAGAACACATACCTTATCTATCGGAGGTTCCAGGGGTGTTGGCTATCGCTAGATTCACCACAGCCCCCTTAAAGATGGTGATAGGAGGAGAGGAGCAGGAAATCATCATTGAAAATCAGCCAAAACATACTGCTATTTACCAAATTGAGGATCCAACAGTTCTATCATCCCCTGAGTGGGCAGCCGCTGTCGATAAAGGAAGATGGGCTACCGATGTCAGACAACACACTTTCAACAGAAGGCACGTATTACTCAAAAATAAAAAATAGGTTTTGTGAATGCCGTGCAGAAAAGTAAAGGACCTAATTTTCCCCGCCGCAGGCATGGGCACAGGCATGGATATTTTGGATCATCTCAAACAAGGTGATAACAACAACTATACCAGCTACCTACAACCCCAGAAGAGTAAGGGAAAATGCTTTGGGAGCCGTAGAAGGACCGGGTGACCTAAGAGATTACATTAAGCGGAAAACTGAGAGATGTATCTAATTCCTTTGCTTAGGATCACTCCTGTCATCCTCAAACCTTTCACCCATTTCGTTCAGGAAATCTTGAACATCGGCTGAAAGACTGATATCTGCATCCTCCTCCTGAGTTTTCTCAGGGTCCTCTTCGCCTTCGGTTCGACTTAGGACTCTATCAAAATAGGTTTCTAATTGTTTTATCAGGGTCCCCACCTCGCCACCATAATCTATTGCTTTCTCGATATCTTTATACTGTTGATCCCCTCTGCTTCTCTCAGCCAGATCAGAAGGAAAATTATAAACTGCACACAACACCTCTAACAATCTCGAGGCGCCTAGGTGATCTTCATCCAGTTGAACATATTGAGGTAAATGTGCCATCAGGGTAGTGTTTTGGATGCCCTGCTCGGTCAAATCTTCATTAACTTGGTTAATGATGGAGGTGGGTCCTTGGTAGGTACTGCGGCGCGGATTTAATAACGTCCCAGCTTTTCCCTCTTGCTCATCAGTCATCGAACCAGTCACTAAAATCGGACGTGTATGTGGAACAGAGTCATACATTCCACCAATTCTGCAATATTCAGTTACCTTGCAATATTTAAATAATTCCACTATCGAGTCAGTGTATTCCTCAGCAAAATTATGCGGTTCCCTTATGTGTATAAAGATATAATCTCTACCGGAATATTCGTCTTTTGCATGGTGAACTATCGTATTTGGTTTTGTAAATGCACGTTTCCCGTTGACAATACGCATTCTTGGTCGATATCTGGTAAAGTCAAAAAATTTTCCGGGTTTCGCTAATCTGCCAAGCTCCGTAGCGCCTAGGTATTGCTCTAGTTTCCTTAATGACAGGGTTCCAACTCTTCCCACATCCACCCAAGGTCGCAACATGCCGATTGCCACGGTATTATTCATCTCTGGCACAGGGTCGGCCAGTTCAAATTCAGCAACTCTCATAGGCCTGTACAACCACCAAAATGAAATTTTACTAATATGAAACTCGTTATAGGTTCGAAATTATACACTAGCCATAGTATGAATATCTGACTTAATACGAGAATTGATCACTGTATAATGCCAAGAAAATTTAAACGTGTAACTTTGGAAGACAAATTTTAGTGTGTTAGAGAGATCATTTGAAAAAAAACCCTTAGAAGGGGTACGGGTCACTGATTTCTCCTGAATTGAAAACTAACTCTGCCGACTGGCGTGAAGAGTAGGCATTCACCAAGACAAAGTTGATTTCGACAATCCTCAGATCACAGGAATCAAAACCGATAATGAAACAAATAGATGAATCCTACCTATCCAAAAACCGCAATCGATATGTCCCGGATCATTCAAGGGGATTTCATTTCACTTGGAGAACAGGATGCTTAGGTTGCTTAATACCGATGATAATAATTTTTTTATTGTTTTTCTTCCTAATAAGAGCTACCTTTGTACTGGGTTAGGTAGTGACCTTTTGCAGAAATACAATTTCAAAAGAAAGGGAATTTAGAATGAAAGCAGCTTTCTACGATGGTAGCGGGAATATGACTGTGAAGGAATATCCTCAACCAAACCCTAAGCCTGGAGAAGCTCTCATAAAAGTTAAATCGACCGGGATTTGCGGGTCGGATTTAAACATGAATTTAGACAAAACAGGTCCTGACTCGGATCCGGCAGGGCACGAGGTCGCCGGGGAAATAGTGAAAGTCGGCGATGGGGTGCACCAAAAGCATATCGGATCTCGGGTGGCTGTGGAGGTTCTTGGTAGTGGAAGGGCCTGTCAAAATTGTTGGTACTGCAGGCAAGGGCAATATATTCATTGTCCTAATAGGGGTTCAGGCGTAAGTGGTGGATTTGCCGAATATGTCACTCGAAAAATAGAAGGTTGTTATCCTCTTTCTGACAAAATGACTTGGGAGGAAGGTGCATTAGTGGAACCTTTGGCAGTTTCTGTTCACGGTGTTCGAATAGGGAACATGGTGGGTGGAGATACCGTCGCCGTGCTCGGTTCCGGCACCATCGGACTTACAGCCATAGCAGCGGCCAAAGCTCTAGGCGCCGGAAAAATTCTTGCAACTGCAAGACATCCACAACAGGCAGATGCAGCTTTATCTTTGGGTGCGGATGCTGTAGGCACTCAAGAAGAAAGCGAATTCGCTCAAATGGTACTTGATGCGACTGACGGTAGGGGAGCGGATTTTACTATAGAAACAGTGGGTGGCAGTAAAGGAGATACTTTAAAACAAGCTATTGAGGTCACAAGAAGGCAAGGCCGTATAGTAATTTTAGGGGTATTTTATGGTGAACATTCAATCGACTGGACGGGGCCAGTGCTTAAGGAGCAAACCATTCAAGGATCCATATGTTACGGAATAATTAACGGGCAACATGATTTTGAAACTGCTGTAGAAATTCTATCCAGACCTAATTGCAACCTAAGTCAAATAGTGACGCACAAATATTCTCTTGAAGATATAGATATAGGATTCAAGACTGCTTACGACAAGTCATCCGGCTCCATAAAAGTTCAAATACAACAAAATTGATGTTATGTGGCCCAATTTATGTTTTACACTGGTCTTTTCTTGACTAGAAAGTCTCCTTAAAAGACAATTACGAACGCTGATTTTATTAGGAAACTACTTTGCAGGGCACATGAACTTAAGTCGAAGTGAGCTGAAAACGTTCCGCAGTAGCTCAGTGGTAGAGCAATCGGCTGTTAACCGATCGGTCGCTGGTTCGAATCCAGCCTGCGGAGCCAATTTTCTTAGGTATGTATTAAAATCTAAAACAACTAACTATATCAAGTACTGGAACTGGTGAATAAGTGACTAAAGACCAAAATAATCTAGATCCCGAGGAACAAAGCAAAGATGAATCAAGTTCCGATCCCGAAACAAATGATCAACCAGTCGACGAAACAGTAGAAACCCCACAGAAAAACAAGGATGCCTTGCAAGTCGAAAGCATTCCTGAAGGATCCATTATATTTAGACAATCCCACCTATCTTGGTTAATCCCATCTTCTATTTGGGTAATAGGGTTGGTGGTGGTCGATATTCAATTTGGACTGTTGGGGGGGCTTGGTATCCTTTTGGCCCCACTAATTGCAGCTCCAAGATATTTGAGGTGGCGACAAACTGTTTATCATTTATCCGATGATTCTCTATACCTTACGATGGCCGGACTTCCTGTAATCCAAAAAAGCAAAATATACCAAGTTAAATTTGACACTATAGCAAAAGATGAGGACGGAAAGGTACAAATAGGTATTAGACATGGAATCTTTGGGAAAACCCTAGGATACGGGGAAGTCAATATAGTGTTCGACGACAAACGAGTGGCGAAGCTTTCATATATCTCAGAATATCAGTCTTTCATAGACTACATTACCGAACGAACGGAACTTCTAGAGGAATAAGTAGAAAGGTCGAATCCAGATTAAAAACCTAATCATTAACTATTCTCTTTAACTTTATGCCCATTTAACTTTATGCCCAATTGTTCAATATCTTCCAGATTTTTTAAAAGTAAATAATTAGTATCTCCTAGGGACAAGAATTGAAGATGGTAGGGGGAGACGATTCTTGATACCAAAGATCTCCATGATGCCTGGTCACCTTGGTATTTTAGACAATTCCACCCGCGGCTAATTTTTTCTTCTTCTGGAATCAACTTGTCCGAGCAGACCACCGATATTCTTGATTCTGTCCTGATAATTGAAAGAAAAACTCCATTTTGAACCCAATTCGGTAAAATCGTACCAAGTTCAAAAAAGCAAATTGCAAATGTGCCTGGTAGCAATTCAAGCTCCTCTTCATCATCTATCAATGTCGATTCTAATAGGCTGGACCAATCGGAACCTGGAATTTCCATCAAATCCATATGTTCATTGACAACACATTTGTTAGCAATATATGCAACAATTCCATCGGAGTAGTGAGGATTAATTTTCTTTATACGAAACCACCACCTTACCCGTCTCAATGACGGCTTCTGAAGCTCAAGAGAAGATAGTCTGTTGATTAAGTGGGCATATTCCCATGGTATAGAGAAGATATCCATATGCAGCCATTCGAATTCATGTTCCAATGCAAGCATATCTTCTGAAATATTCTTATATCTGGCAATCCAATTTCCCAAAGTACGCAAACTTGGTCGAGGTTGGTCACCAAAAGAATCAAGAATTCTGGAACGCCGATACCCTTTGGCGTACATTTCAAACCCCTTGGAGATTTGTGCAGTGTTGGTAAAAGTTCTTCCCATAATTCATTCCTATATTACTCTAATTACTGCTTTTATTCTACTAAGGGGGCAAATTATTACTTTATATGATCTTTTTATTGCCTTATTTACAGATAAAGATTTTACCAGGGACCTTTAAATAAGTTAAGGGATATATAAAATTACTCAGTACAGATCAGAAAGTAGTGCAGGAAAATTCGGTTAAATTAAAGGAGACCAACAGATTTAGCCGCCCTCTTAACATCATCCACTCGGAAGGCCCTTAGTATTTTTTTTACCTCAGTCCCGGTTTTTTCCAATTCCACTAGTCGAGAAACTCTATCCGGTTTATTCCCCGTCCTCAACACGCAGA
>DTSF01000037.1:3744-5401 GCA_012965485.1 Dehalococcoidia bacterium | reverse complement strand
AGCCTTTTCTGCATCATTATTCGCAAGAATGGAACCGTACCTGTATATGGTAAATGTGAAAAGACCTCGCAACAAATAGAGTAATAAAGCTGTTTCACTCCATCCGCCCCTGCTCTCTATAATCATTCTCTTTACATCGCCCTTTAACTCAAGACCCAACCCACCACCGTTGGAAAGGGCCCTTTTTCTGAATACCTCAAAATGTCTTGCAGCATCGAACATTTCCGTGGCGAGAAAGAGTTTAACTTCATGATAACCATAAGACATTTGGTGGAGCCAAGTCCCCAATGTTTCTATTTCAGTGTTGGCATGCTGACATAGCACGGTGCACAACTGGCAAACGGCAGCCTCAACGTCATCTGGCAACGGACCAATGGTTTCCCATGGTATATCTGTAGCCGGCGCCCATCTTCTTTGGATAGCTTCTTCGTAAAGATCTGCTGCATTATCAGCCCAAAGATCCCGTTTCTCTGATATGGAATATCCAATCGGAGGGACTCCTGGCATAGGATAAGCCCCTCTCGGCATCCTAGTCTGATCATCCCACCTGTCCGGTATTTCCCCGTATATGCCCACATTCAAGGCTCCAAGCTTCAATCCACTATCAGTGAGGTCAGCTTTAACCCCCCACTGATACGTGCGTTTCATCCAATCAAGCTTTTTTTGGGGGATCTCTACATCTTTAAGGTCCTCAAACGCCTCTTTTGAAATGGCATCTCTTAGCTTTTGATTTACACGTCTATGAGACCTGACCCTAGCAGACTCCTGAGGTTCATTATCCTTGTTCGTCATGTTAATTAGTTAGAACTCAACGTGTGTAAGCCAATAATTCCTGATTTGCTCGCCCGTTTTCAAACCTTTCACCGAAGCCAGCTGACCTAACTCGCTGTACATATTCCCTAGCTTGCCTCTTCCGAACCGCCATCAACTTTCGATAACCTTCATCAAAATTTTTCTCTCCTCCGCCTAGCAATATAGCCAACGCTTCACTCTGTGCGGTATCTCTGGACGCTGGGTTTTGATTTCCGGCCACCAGGGCGACTTCTCCCTCATCAAGATAACAGTGAACTTCTTCCTTCCTTTCAGGTTCAGTTTCTGCCAAGTACCGCAGATGCATTACCCCGAAAGCAACGTGGCGAGCTTCATCCTGCGCAGCTAGTCTGTAGATAGTCTTTTCTGCTTCGTTATAGGCCATTAACTCACCCATCCTAAATATAGTAAGCACAGACCCCTCACCCGTGATATGCAACCTAGAAGACATCTCAGTAAAATCGTTGGACAGATCTATACTGCCAACAGTTCCACTTGTTGTGACGTTCGGTCTCTGCATCAGGCCTCCACCGTTAGCCAAAGCCCTCTTGCGAAAAACATCGAGATGTCTTGACTCATCCATCACCTGGGAAATTAAGAACATTCTCGGTTCGAAATAATCTGGCGTCGTCGAGGCCAACCATCTGCCTGGAACTTCTGCAGCCACAAATTCGACCTCTGTTAAAAAAGTAGCTAGCTGGCATTGAGCTCTTTCAATATCATCTGGCAGGGGTTTGATTGTGTCCCATGGAACGTCGGTAGCAGAACTCCACTGTCTTTGAAGAGAATAAAAAGTGACCAAGGAATAATTCCAAGTGGAAAATACTGAGTATGATGCAATAATCAT
>DTSF01000037.1:0-3734 GCA_012965485.1 Dehalococcoidia bacterium | reverse complement strand
GCACATGAGCATTTGATAACCATATATCCGCTTTGGATCGAATCTTGTATCCACCGACCCTGTAAGCGTCATTCCTCGCTCTGGCTCCTCTTGGTCGACCCGTCATATTATCGCTATGATCTCCAGGTTCTCCATAGCTCCCTAGCTGAATATCTCCCAGTGTTAAGCCTCTTTTAGAGGGTTCTGCCTTAACACCCCATTCCCCTCTAGTATCGAGCCAACTTAAATCAAGATTATTATCCTCACCGAACTCACGCACAGCGGGGGCTAGATCTAACTCTTCTTTTGAGATTGTCATAACAACTCACCTTTTGAAAAATAATCTGGCCTGCCAATTTCTTCTATCACTGCCATCAATTACAATATAGTTAAGATACCCGCAAAAGGCAATATAACTAACATTGAAACCATCTAAATCGTAGCAATAATTTTGCTGCTTGCTTTCAAGAGAATAAAAAGTGACCAAGGAATAATTCCAAGTGGAAAATACTGAGTATGATGCAATAATCATAGGGGCTGGGCACAACGGTCTTGTAACAGCAACTTACCTAGCGAAAGAGGGATTGGACGTCCTGGTCCTCGAACGTCTCGACAGAGTGGGCGGAGCAGTAACAACTGATGAATTTTCACCTGGGTTCATGGGGCCAATGTGTTCATATGTTTCCCACGTTTTACAAGGAAAGGTCGTGGATGACCTCGAATTGCGAAAACATGGTCTCGACTTTGCATATAATAGAAAAGAGTCTGACTCATCGAGAAAGGTTCATGTATTCCCTGATGGTACATTTATAGGAGGCCCAGAGAATACTGACAAGTTCAGTCTCGCAAAGCAACTTAGCTCGTTCAACGAAAAAGATGCTCAAGCCTATTTTCGATGGGACTCCTTCTGGGATGAAGCGGCAAGCATTCTTTACCCGTATTTCCTTACAGAGCCTCCCACGATTGCAGACTTGATGCAAACCGTTAAGGGCACATCACGAGAAACTGTCTTGGAAAAGTTACTCACTTGGAGCTACATTGACCTTATAGAAGACCACTTCCAAGATGACCGTATAAAAGCATATGTCATGGATTCAAACGTAGAATGTGATCCTGAGTCGCCAGGTAGCATGTTAGGAGCCGCCCTATTTGCGTGCACCCGTTTTAGTAGAGACATCGACCGTGGAATTCCTAAGATGAGCATGGGGAATATCAGTGAAGCGATCGAAGATTCAGCGAAGTCTAAAGGCGTCGAAATTCGAACAAGGGCTTTAGTGGAAAAAGTAATTGTGGAAGGAGGGGCAGCCAAAGGGGTGAGATTGGCCAACGGAGAAGAAATTCGCAGTTTTATCGTGGCCTCAAATGCTGACCCGAAGCGCACCTTCAAAACCATGTTCCAGACCGAAGAGTTAGACGAAGACACTCTCAAACGGATGGACAGTTGGAAAACAACAGCAGGATGTGTCAAATTCCTTGCCGCTATGAATGAATTACCTGATCTGACCCGATATCTCGGATCAAGTTACGATGCAAACTCGATTATAAATATCAAGATAATGCCGTCGGTGGAATATCACAAGCAGAGTTGGAGAGATGCAGCCAACGGAAAAGTATCGAGTTGCCCGGTCATGAATATTCAGATCCCTTCCACCGTTGAACCCAACTTAGTAAAAGGAAAAGGACATGTCATGTCTAATTGGGTTCTCTTCGAGCCTCCGACTTTGGAGGATTCAACATGGGAAGCTGAGAGGGAGAACGTAGGAGAACAAATAATCGATGTCATATCTCAATACGCACCCAATTTCCGCAACAGCCTGGTCGACTGGACCCTTCAAACCCCTGAAGATATTGAAGGCAGAGTAGGCATGACTGATGGAAATATCAGGCACCTCGACATGATACCAAACCAGCTTTTATCGCAACGCCAACCATATAGAACGTCCATTGACAATTTTTATATGTGCGGTGCTGGTACACATCCGATGGGGGAAGTTACTGGGGCGCCCGGGCACAACGCGGCGAATGCGATTCTGAAGGACCTAGACAGGAAAGCCGTTTAGTAGAATTCGTTTCAATCAAATAACCATTAAATTGTAGTGTTCAGACTAGACAGTAATATGTCTGGACCGTCCTTCGTCTCTGTAATAACACGGTCTTCCTTCAAAAATAAGGGCAACAAAGCTCTTCTGAGGCCATCAAATTCGTATTTGTTCTCACCTAACGATTAGATGTAGCTACAGTTCTTCCTTGTTATTGGGATGAATTATCGAGCTGTGGGTACAATACGGGCGACGTATAGCAAACGCGGAAGAAGTTGCGGCTCTCGCACTTTACTTAGCATCCAATGAGAGTGCCTTTACTACTGGACAAGCTCATGTCATTGATGGCGGATGGGCAAACGGTTCCTAGTAGCTATACACTGTAAAAACTATTAGTATATGAATTTGGAGATTATTTACCGATGAACCAATTACTAGATAAAATTCATGGTAGCCTTCTAGGTGGAATGATAGGGGACGCTATGGGCGCTCCGGGAGAAGGTTTGACCTACGGCGAAATTCAAGACAAATATGGTCCTGAGGGCATAACAGACTTCAAGGGTCTTGGTACAGATGACACGGCTGTGAAACATCAACTTCTAAGTGCTATATTTAAAAGTGAAGGATACCCAAACGTCGATGCCTTCGCGCAATCATTTATAGACTATCGTGAGCAGAATTACCGGCTTTGGTTCATATCTGTGAAGAATGCTTTTCATAAATTCTCGGAAGGTTTATCGGCACCTGCATACGCAGGCTGGGGAAACATGCAAAGCTCCTCAACCGCTATGGCAATTTCTCCTATGGGTATTATCAATGCAGGCAATCCTCGACAGGCATCACTCGAAACACAGGAAATCGCCTCCCTAATACATAATGGGCCTACTGGTTTTTGTAGGGATGCTGCGTGTGTTATCGCAGCAGCTGTTGCTGCAGCATTCAAACCTAGCATCACCATGAGAGAACTTATAGAAACTTCGTACAAACATTTAGCACCACTTAGTTCAAAGCTTTTATTAGACCTCATCTCAAATGCCTTGGCCTTGGCAGAAAGAGAGGGGACATACGAAAAATTCAGGCAATCCTACTATGAGTCTTCTCTGAGACCAGTATTGTGTGATTCGAGAGAGACCCTACCTGCAACGTTAGCAATTCTGTACCTCTCTAACGGATCACCTAGAAAGGCTATTACATATGCCGCTAACTTTGGGAGAGATGCAGACACTATCGGTGCAATGGTGGGTGGTATAGTGGGCGCATTACATGGAGCTAGTGGACTTCCTCAGGAATGGGTTGAAAAAGCCTCAAACGTATCAACATCAGAAACTGATTATTCTAAACCTCAATACGGTACGGGCGATAAACCGTTGGATCTGTCTGGATTTAATTACGTAGACGTAGCGAAGCAGCTTCAAGGCGTGATAGATAGGAGACAGGAAGATTTGGGTGAGGTCTCAGAAATGCTTACTAAAATGAATCAATAACTTTTTCCCAGTAACCTAGCAATAAGAATTCATATCCCAAACACGACTCAACCTATGCCGCAATGCAAATGTAGAGATCAACTATAGGGCTGCTTTTCTTGCCATCACTCTGCCAAATAATGGTGGTAAATCTGGTTACAAAGCCTCGGGGGGAGGCGGTGCTGGGACACGCCATTTAGGTGCAAAACACAGTAAAAAAAATGGTGAGCCGGGCGGGATTCGAACCCATGAC
>DTSF01000036.1:909-5424 GCA_012965485.1 Dehalococcoidia bacterium | reverse complement strand
ATAATCTTTTGTGACTGACTTGACTTAAAACACCAACTAACTAACTCACTGTCGATCTTTTCAGTCTTTCCTTTTCTTTTTCAACAACTTCTTCTGGTGCTTTGTCGACAAAAGATTGATTGGATAAACGTTTAGTCAAAGATGAAATGTATTTAGACAGTTCATTCCGCTCGGTCCGTAAGCGTTCTAATTCGTCGCCTAAATCCACGCTCTCTCCTAACGAGATATAAGCTGTGCCTAGATTTTCTACAATGGAGATTTCTCCACTGTGCACCTGAAGCAAGTGTGAATCGCTAATTTCTGAAATGGAAAGGCCGGCGAAGTTTTCCAGAGTGGATTTTTCAGACTTCACCAATTCTGATTCCATTTTGGACGCAATCCTGCATTCTATCCTTTGTTTTTGTTGAATGTTTAATTCAGATTTCATATTCCTTATCGCCCGGATAAAATCGATCAATTTACCCATTTCTGCGATGGTAGATTCGTCTATTATTGTTGTGGAAATAACTGGATAGTCTGCCGTGATTAAAGAGTTGGGCCAATCTTCCGGTGTATCCAGTGATATACATAAATTGGCCCAAATTTCCTCCGTAACAAATGGCAAGAAGGGGTGTAATAACCTGAGGGTCTGCTCTAGAACGTATGCCAAAATAGATAATGGGGATTCAACATCTTGGGCTTTCAGCCTATCCTTTGTTAATTCAATGTACCAGTCACAATATTCATTCCAAAGAAAATCGTGAATATGTGTTTGAGCTTCACCAAATTGGAAATCCTCCATCAAGCGGTTCACATCCTCAGTCACCTGGTCAAGCCGTGAAAGTATCCATTTATCGTGTCGATTTAAGACGTTTTTAGGTGCGGAAATTTTAATAGGATCTTCTCTTTTGTTGAGATTTGAAATAACAAATCTGGATGCGTTCCATAGCTTGTTGGCGAAATTACGGCTTGATTCAAGTTTCTGTTCGTTCATTCTTAGATTATTTCCGGCAGATGTACCGGTTGTTAGTGCAAACCGTACCGCGTCTGCTCCGTATTCATCTATCAGATTGAGGGGGTTGAGTACATTGCCCTTAGTTTTGCTCATCTTTACCCCTTCTGGGTCCAAAACAAGACCATGAAGATAAATCGTGTGAAATGGTATCTGACCCATATTGGATATTCCTAACATAATCATCCTTGCCACCCAAAAAAACAGAATATCGTATCCGGTTTCCATCACCGAGCCGGGATAGAAAGATTTCAAATCTTCAGTGTCATCAGGCCATCCGAGTGTCGAGTGTGTCCATAACCCAGAGCTAAACCAGGTATCCAGTACGTCTTGGTCTTGTTGTAATTGCGATGATCCGCAGGATTTACAGGCTTGGGGGTCCTCATTGGCGACTGTTTCGGACAAACAATCTTTGCAGTACCAGACTGGAATTTGGTGACCCCACCATAACTGTCTGCTTACTGGCCAATCTCGAATATTTTCCATCCAGTTAAAATATACGCTAGTGAACCTTTCTGGGATGATCCGTATTTGGTTTTCTTTCACAGCTTTTATTGCAGGTGCTGCCAAAGATTCCATTGATATATACCATTGCTTTGATATCAAAGGTTCGATGATTTCATCACATCTGTCACAATGGCCGATAGAATGCTGGAATGAATGCGTTTCTACCAATAAACCTTGGACTCTTAACTGCTCTTCAATCAGTGTTCTACATTCGAATCTATCTAGATCCTGAAATTCTCCTGCTGCAGAATTCATTTTCCCGTCGCCTCCGATGACAGTTATTACGGGAAGGTTATTTCTGAGTCCTATCTCAAAGTCGACTGGATCATGTGCGGGGGTCACTTTCAAGGCCCCCGTACCAAACCCCGTCTCCACGGCTCCATCAGCTATTATCGGTATTAGCCGGTCAACTAAGGGTAATTTTATTTCTTTCCCTATGTATCTTTTGAACCTTTCGTCTTCCGGATTAACTGCGACGGCGGTGTCTCCCAGCATTGTTTCAGGTCTCGTGGTGGCTACCACTAGAAACCCTGACCCATCTGAAAAAGGATATCGTATCTGATACAAATTTCCATTGACTTCCTTATATTTGACTTCAAGGTCAGATAAGGCAGTTGAGCACCTTGGGCACCAATTAGCTATCCGTTCTCCTCTATAAATCAATCCCTTCTCATAGAGATCCACGAAAGTTTTTCGTACTGCGGCTCTAGGTATTTCATCAAGTGTAAATTTGCTCCGAGACCAATCACACGAAGTCCCGAGTCTACGAAGTTGTTCATAGATTCGGGTTCCATATGTTTCAACCCATTCCCAGATACGGGCCTCAAACTTTTCTCTGCCAAGTTGGTATCGATTAAGCCCTTCGGTTGCTAGCAATCGTTCGACTACCACTTGAGTGGCTATACCAGCATGATCTGTACCTGGCAAATATAAAGTTGGTTCTCCCTTCATTCGATGCCAACGTACTATCATGTCTTCAATTGCAACTGTCAGTGCATGACCCATATGAAGTTCGCCAGTTACATTAGGAGGGGGCATTATCATGACAAAAGGGGGGTTATTGGAACTGGTATCTGGCTTGAAGTACCCAGATTCCTCCCAGAATTTGTATATCCTGCTCTCCGTGTCCGCCGGGCTATATGCTCGGGACATATTTAATGAATTGCTATTTGGGGCCATTATTACTCCGAACCATAAAATTATAAATCAAGAAATTTAAATTAGTTAGTCAGATATGTCGGGCAGCTTATATCAAATACTTCGCAATGCTGTTCTTTGAATCCTTGCTTAACTTGCTGCCGAGATATAATCCTTCTAAGATGAACTCAAGGGCTGAAATTATTGCGCTGCTGTCTGTCATCGGATTACACAGCGAAATCAACTTCTCCTGCAACGTTTCAGAATCTTTAATTGCTTCTAAATATTCACCATCAGAAATTGAACTACCAGACTGTATGGTTAATCCTGCCTCAAATTTTCCCAATAAGAAGTCAAATTCATCGGGTTCGGTATATTTTGCGAATACATTTGAAACAGCTCTATCTACAATAGCACCAATTATTTTTGTTTCTAAACCTTCCTCCACGGTCTCAAGCTCCACTTTACCAATAGTTGATGCTATCAGGTATGAGAGATCGCTAATCCTCGGTGAGGAAACAGAGTTCGTGGCAAGACTTCTTCTAAAGGATTGTCCGATCATTGTTTCAAAATTAGAAATAGAAACCCTTAGACTTACTCCAGATCTTTGGTTTATTTCTGGGCTCCTGCGGGCTAAATGGGTTATTTCCCCGATAATGTCTTTCATGAACTCAGGAGTTTTAACTAATCGGTCGGAATCAGAGAACTTCTTATATTCTTGATTCACTATTTCCATTTCCTGTGAAACTTCAGCTGGATAGTGGGTTCGGATTTGGGCGCCGTATCTGTCCTTGAGAGGGGTGATAATGCGGCCTCTGTTTGTGTAATCTTCAGGGTTGGCGGTGGCAACAATTATCATATCTAAAGGCAATCTCACCTGATGACCTTTTATTTGGATATCTCGTTCTTCCATTAAATTGAATAAACTAACCTGTATTCTCTCGGAAAGATCTGGAAGTTCATTTATACAGAACAAGCCTCTATTTGTTCGAGGTATCATCCCATAATGTATTGCCAACACATCCGATAAATATCGCCCTTCAGCTACTTTGATAGGGTCAATTTCTCCTATTAAATCAGCCACTGAAACATCCGGGGTAGCAAGCTTTTCCGAATAACGATCCTCTTTGGAAAGCCAACTTAGTTTTGTATCATTCTTGTCTTTGGCAAGGATTTCGATGCCATACTGACTTATAGGATGGAGAGGATCGTCATTTACTTCAGAGCCTTGGATAAAGGGGATATGGTCATCCAGCAAATCAACCAAAAGTCGGATTATTCTTGACTTGGCCTGCCCCCGCTCACCTAGCAGAATAATATCTTGCCCAGCAAGAATGGCGTTTTGTATTTGTGGGATAACGGATTGATCAAATCCAACGATTCCAGGAAACACTTCCAAGTCATCGCTAATTCTTTTAACTAAATTGGTTCTAATTTCTTCTTTGACTGAACGGGATTTGTAACCCGATTCTACTAATGCACCTAATGTTTCTGGTAGATTTTCTGGCACTCTCAAACCCTCTTAAATGAATTTTATTTACCTTTGTTACGGGTTAAGGTAACCCCGGCGTAATCTAGATTGGCTCCATTTATTGGTACCTCTGGTTTTTTAATTGTCACAGATACTGATTCAATATCATAGTTGAAAAGTATCGCATCTGAAATATTTTTCGCCACACTTTCGAGGAGGTTGTGAGGTGACCCTTCCACAATCGATTTCACAGTTTTGAATAAATCAGAGTAGCTGACTGTATCGTAAATCATGTCTGATAGAGACGGTTTCAATAAGGAACATTCTACAGTTACATCAACAACAAATTTTTGCCCGACCAAACGCTCCTCACGATTGACACCATGATATCCGTAAAAGATCATACCTT
>DTSF01000036.1:0-899 GCA_012965485.1 Dehalococcoidia bacterium | reverse complement strand
GATTCTTCATCAGGAAATAATTTCCATTTGCCTGGCTTGATTAAGGAGGGATTCCGCCCTTTTAACCACTGGCACGTCCACCACTTGACCGTTTAAAGAAGTGGAGCCCCTACCATTTGCTGCTGCTTCCCCAAAAACCTCGATAACTTCCATTGCATGGGCTATTTCTTCACTGGAAGGTGAGAAACACTGGTTAATTATGTCTACCTGCAATGGGTGTATTGCGAACTTTCCTTTAAACCCGATGGATCTAGATTGTTCGGAATTTATTTTCAAACTATCGGGGTCCCTAAAGGCGAAAAACGGGGTGTCCAAGGCCAGAACTCCAGCGGCCCTAGCGGCTATGGCTACCTGGCTTCTCGGGAAAAATATTTCACGGTCGTCTTCATTTCGTTCGATTCCCATATCGTTGGTGAAATCTTCTGCTCCGAATGCGGCGGCTATTATACGGGTATCAGAAGATAGTATTTGGTGGGCGTTCAAAATGCCCACGGCCGTTTCTATCCAGAGCACTAGTTTGGTACACCCCTTTGCGATACCACGCTCAGTTTCCAATCGAGCAATAGCTTCTGAAATGACTGACACGTCAGCGGGCGTGTTGATTTTTCCGACAGATACTCCATAAATGTGTGGTCCGACGATAGCCCCTAAATCAGTTTCGCAAAGGCCAGTGTCTAATGAATTTATTCTTGGAATAACCTTTTTACCAGTATTTGCTAGCATTTCTAGGTTGTCTGAGACAGTCTCTCTTGCTTGTGATTTATCGTCCCATGCTACAGAATCTTCCATATCTGGCACAAAAGCATCAGGAGAAAAGGAAGCGGCCTTGGCCAGCATGTTCGGCTGGTTTCCGGGGACAAATAGTAAACTTCTCAGATAAAGCAAAGAAAAAACCCAAA